>CAIRCR010000479.1 GCA_903877065.1 uncultured Pseudomonadota bacterium | reverse complement strand
TTTGGCTTGCAACTGAACTGGTGTCAATTTGAACTTGTTTATTGGTCGTAGAATCCCAACCTCCATTTCCCCAGCTAACAACAGAGCCATCGGAACGAATAGCAGCAAAAGCACTACCATTTGAATAAATTTGTGTGACTGGAATTGAACCGCTGAGTTGATCAGAAACTGTGCTGCTGTCACCACCGTTGTTTGCGCTGCCCCACGTTACAACCGAACCGTCGGAGCGAAGCGCGGCAAAGGATTGACCATTTGTGAAAATTTGAGTAACTGGAATTGTGCCGTCAAGTTGGCTGGCAACTGAACTGATGTCGCCGCCTGAATTTTTGTCGCCCCACGCGAAAACAGAACCGTCGGATTTGATGACGGCAAATGCGCCGTAATTTTGTTGTTCGTTATAAGGTTCAGTTTTTGGTGTGACAGTTAATGTGCCGCCGCCGATTGTGTCTGTAGTTGTTGTCATGGTTTTTTCTCCCGTGTGAATGTTAAAAAATGTTGTTGGTTTGGTTTAATCGTTGTTTCGTAATTCAGCTCAAATGAGCAAAATTTTTAGCATGGTCAAACTTCAAGCAACAGCTTGAACAATTTCAATATCTTTGCGTAACAAATCGTTAATCAAAACACGGACTTTTTCAGCATTAAAGTCACATTTGTTATTTAAAAATTGCATGATGTCACGGTCTAAATAAACGGGCATTTCAATTTCATCTAATGGAACGTAGAACTTACCCTGCTGGGCGTTGGAAAAATCGTATTCGTCTTTCATTTTTTCGCTCTCTGTAAATAAGTGGATTTTTCTTTGTGGGTGGCTTTTCGAGCTGAAATAATGCGAGTGATATTTCCATCTCGAAAAGTGTGGACGACCAGCAAAATTTGGTCTTTTAAATTCAAACCGACTAAAAGCCAGCGTTCTTCGTTTTCAGCATAATCGTCTGGAATACTCAAAGCAAAAGGGTCAGAAAAAACATAAACTGCGTCACGAAAATCGATGCCATGTTTTTGAATGTTGATTTTATTTTTCTGTTCGTCCCACTCAAATTTCATGCTTTTCCTTTTTGCAGCTTTTGTTAAAAGTGTTGGTTGTGCGTTATTTCGTAATTCAGCTCAAATGAGCAACGTTTTTAGCGGGTGTGATTTGTAGCTGAAAACCTAAAGTTTTAATCGTTGTTTCGTAATTCCTCGACGGCTTCAATCGTTAAGTCTGTTAATTTCGCAATGATTTCGAGATTTAAACCTTCTAATAACATTCCTTTTGCAATAGTTTGTTGAGCTTTTAATTCACCTTCAGCAAAAACAGTTTGTTTATGTTCTTCGTTGTTGTATTCCTCGAACATTCTGGCGCGTTCTGTTGGCGAAATACCGTCTTTTTCAATCGAATCAAAGATTTTTTGAATCATCAATTCATGGTAATGCGTTTCGTCAACTTCTTCGTCTAACGTGTCTTGAATCGCATCCATCCATTCTTTGTAAGCGGCGGGCGTATTTTCATTCGCATATTTCGGACACAGATAAATAATTTTATGCGGAATTTCCTTCACGCCGTTACCGTTCAAATCTTTGGGGTCGAAATCAATAGTCAGTACGTCTTTTTGATGTTTGTCGCCCGAAGTTAAAACGACAATGGTGAAAATTTTTAAGGTGTGACGATAGCTTTTCGCGTTGGCAACCTGCTCAAGCAACGCGACGCAATGGTAATGCAGAAAACGGTCGTAATGGTCATGACTTCGGACGTGTTGAATATCGACAATGATGCGATTTTTCTCGTCTTGCGCGAATAAGTCGAAGCGAGAATCAACATTACCAATGGGCGGACTAAAGGATTTTTCAGTTTCAACTACGTCGCAACTGAACTCAATGCCCAAAACTGCTCGTACAAAAGCGGTAAAAATGTCGGGTTGCGAGAAGGCTTTTTTAAAAATTACACCGTACTGCAATGAGGCGACTTGTTTCATAAAGAAATATCCCGTAGGTTTTGTGTTGTTTCGTAATTCAACTCAATTCAACTGAGCAAAGGGAGGTGTTTCAAGTATGTGGATTTATGATTTAACTATTTTGAGTAAGTCCTTTTACGATAATGTGTTGCGGGCTTATCGAAATAATCGCCTCCACAGAGTTGAAACACCTCCCGATTGTTACCCCTGTCATTTCAACAATTGTGTGATTTGAATTGCGGTTGCTAATGCTAGACGTGCCGCTTCGCCTGTGACTAAAGGCTGTTCACCTGTTTGAATGCAATTTACAAATTGTTGAATTTCTGCAAGTAGTGCATCGCTGGTTTCAAAGGTTGCTTCTTCGCTGATAATTTCTGGTACATTCGGAAACATTTCTTTTTCGCCTGTGCGATATTTTTGCAAAATTCGATTTTGAAAATCAACAGACGCATACGAACTTGGTCGAAACAAACGCATTTTACGTTCTAATTTCATGCTGATTCGGCTTGCGGTCACATTCGCCACGCAACCATTTTTGAATGTCAATCTTGCATTCGCAATATCAGTGCCTTTTGTTAAAACTGCTGTTCCACTCGCGTCAATACGCTCAACTTCTGAATCGACCAACGCCAAAATAATATCAATATCGTGAATCATCAAATCTAGCACGACGCTAACATCATTAGCTCTCGGATTAAATGGCGACAAACGATGCGATTCAATAAACAGCGGTTTTTCGTCTTTATCCAACGCTAAAACGGCTGGATTGAAACGCTCTAAATGACCCACTTGCAGAATCAAATTTTTTTCTTTTGCAATGGCAATCAATTCGTCTGCTTGCTCAACGGTTGTGGTAATTGGTTTTTCAATCAAGACATGAACACCCGAATTTAAAAACTCTTTTGCAACCAAATAATGCAATGTTGTCGGAACAACAATGCTCACTGCCTCAACGTTTCCTAAAAGTGACGTGTAATCGGTTAAGGCTTGTGCGCTGTGTTTATCAGCAATTGTTTTTGCCGTTTCTGCATTGATGTCAACAACGGCGACGAGTTCACAATCGGGTAAATTCGCGTATTTTTCCGCGTGAAATTTACCTAAATATCCCGTACCAATCACCGCACATTTTAGTTTTTTCATCTTAATCCTGCTTTTTAAAATAATTCAGTATCGTGAGACTGTTCAAATTCTGCCGAAATCAATTTTAGGTGCTAACGGCGGACTCATGTTTAAAACACACATCATTTTTTACTCACAAATTAGGTGAGAAGTGAGTGCATTGTAGCAGTTATCATGATGATTTTGAGCAAATCCATGCCGTTACTTGCGTGGAATCTGAACAGTATTTAGTCAGCAAATGTGAAAATTCCACGCGAGTTATTTCTTGTGCGCCTAAACTCACTAAATGCTCGCTGTGAACTTGGCAATCAATCAATTGAAAATCCCAGATTTGTAACTGTTTAACACAATGGGTGAACGCTACTTTTGAAGCATCAGTTTGAGTGTGAAACATCGACTCGCCAAAAAACACTTTTCCCAATGCAATGCCATATAAACCACCGACCAATTCACCGTCGCGCCACGCTTCGACAGAATGTGCAACGCCTTCTCGATGTAATTGCGAATAAGCACTTTGAATGTCGTCGCTAATCCAAGTACCTTCAGCGTTAGCGCGTAATTCAGCACATTTTGCAATCACCAAATCAAACGCTTGATCAAACGTCACGTTGAACCTATTTTGGCGTAATGTTTTGGCGAGGCTTTTTGATATTAATAATTTTTCAGGGAATAAAACTAAACGTGGATTCGGTGACCACCATAAAATCGGTTCATTTGCACTAAACCAAGGAAAAACACCGTACCGATAAGCACTGATTAAGCGTTCACTCGACAAACAACCGCCAACTGCAAGTAAACCATTTGGTTCACGCAGGGCGTTTCGTAACGGTGGAAAAGGTTGGTGTGGATTTGTTGCGTCGAGAATGGTGAGTTTCATTCGTGGTTGATAAGTCTAAAAGTGTTTTTGCGTCTAGCGTGGAGCAAGCACGCTGAAACATTGAAACGTGCATTGCCAAGTTCGCCACTTATTACGGTAGGGCAATGCACGTTTAGAGGAAATGTAGCTGTGATTATTGGTTCAAGAGGGTCTTAATTTTTGTCACTAATCGCTCTATGTTTATGGGCTTCGTATCGTAGTCATCACAGCTTCCTGTAAACAATTTTGCTTCGGCTGTATGGTGCGGCATAACGTGTCCCGATAACATAATGACAGGAATCTGTGCGGTAACGGGATTTTTTTTAATGAGGCGTGTTGCTTCCAATCCATCCATTACAGGCATATTCAAATCCATCAAAATGATATCGGGGAGTTCAGATTCTGCTATGCGTATGCTTTCTTCACCATTTGCCGCCGTAATGACCTTATAACTTTTGCGTTGCAAATGTAGCGATACCATATCGCGAATCATGTCATCATCTTCAACTAGGAGTATTGTGGTCATAATCGATTCCTTACCGTTTTATGAGTGAATTTTAAAATTACCGACAGTTGCTGATAAATTGTGTGTTTGTTGCTCGAGCGAGTGTGCTGCGGCGGCGGCTTGCTCAACTAGCGCAGCGTTTTGTTGCGTGACATCGTCCATGTGCGCCAAAGCCCGATTGACATCTTGAATGCTTGCGGACTGTTCGTCTGACGCGGATGTAATTTCATAAATTGTGTTAGTCACGCCTTCAATTGAACTTAAAATTTCCTCCATCGTTTTGCCTGCTTTGGTCACTAAATGGCTGCCGTCTTGAACTTTATCAACGGAATCACCAATCAGATTTTTAATTTCACCAGCCGCTGCGGCGGCACGTTGGGCTAAACTTCTTACTTCTGTTGCAACCACCGCAAAACCACGCCCTTGTTCACCTGCCCGCGCTGCTTCAACTGCGGCATTTAACGCCAAAATGTTTGTTTGAAAAGCAATACCGTCAATAACAGAAATAATATCGACAATTTTTTTCGATGAATCGTTAATTCCGTTCATCGTCACAACGACTTGACCCATTGCGGCGACACCGTTACGCGCAATCGTTGAAGACACCCGCGCTAATTCATTCGCGTTATTTGCACTTTGGCTGTTTTGCTGAATGGTATGCGTAAACTCTTCCATATTTGCCGCTGTTTTTTCTAATCCAGCCGCCTGTTCTTCAGTGCGATGAGATAAATCATTATTACCCATTGCAATTTCCCTTGCCGCCGTTGCGATAATTTCACTTGAATCTATAATTTCACCGACCAAAACTTTGAGATTTTCAACTGTGCGATTCATTCCCGAAATAACTTCTCCGAATGTGCCAGGATAATGTTTATCGGTGCTTTGCGTTAAATCACCTTGCGACAGTGCATTAGAAATACAAGCAATATCATTAAGGCTACCTTCTAAAGCATCGAGTGATAAATTTACGTTGTTTTTCAAAACTGCAAAATCACCACGACCTTGAGCGTGTACACGATGGGTAATATCACCTTTTGCCACATTGCTCATCACTTCACCGATATTATCAATCATCAGTTGCATGGTGTTCATCGTTTTAGTCGCATTTTCGATAGCGAGTGCATATTCACCTTCAACTGTAATATGTACTTTTTTATTAAAATTACCCTCGTTTAACGCCATCATCAATTCGTTAATGGCATTCGTTGTTTCTGACAAAATTTTTGTGAGTGAATTTAATCGTTTCAGTGCGCTTGCAAAACTACCGTGTAATCCTGCTGGATAGCTACGACGACTAAAGTCGCCATAAGTGACATAAGCCATTGAATAGTACATATCGACCTGTGACGTTTCCACTTGATCCATTAAATCATTCAATGCCCACGCGACTTGTTGTAATTCTGTTTGCTTGCCGTTAATTTCCGTAATTCGGACATAAACTTCACCTTTACGCCAAGATTCTGTGGTTTCAACAAGTTTTTTAAGCAACTGTTTATTGTGCTGACGCGATTTATGCCAAGCCCACACAGAAAGAATCGAGCCAGCAGTCATAATTGCAGGAATAAGTGACTGACCGCTATCGTGCATCCAGCTGTAACCTAGAGAGCAAGCCCACATCAATTCAACTGATATGAACGTCACTTTCTCGTTTATTTTAAAGCGACTGTAAAACATTGATAAGCCCCTCATAGCTAACGCCTTTATCTTCTAATAATTTACCTAAAATTGCACCTGAAGCCTCCATTGCATTTTTAGCTCCAGCCTGTTTTTCAGCATTCAACATCGTTTTGTATACATCTGAAACAATTGGAATCGCTTTAGGGTTTGGCATTCGGCGCACAGAGGTATAGCCAATTTTTTGTTTATTTTTATCAACAATTGGCGCAACGTGCGTAAACACCCAATAAAAACTGCCATCGCGAGACATATTTTTAACGTAAGCAAAAATTTCCTTGTCCTGTGCCAGATAATCCCAAAGTAACTTAAACACAACTCGTGGCATATCGGGATGACGCACAATGTTGTGTTGACTACCGAGTAATTCATATTCCTCATAGCCAGAAAATTCGATAAAAATTTCATTTCCGTAAGTAATTCGACCCGTTAAATCCGTTTTAGACACGATAAAATCATGTTCGCGCATAATAAGTTCTTTATCGGTAGGTGTAATATCTTTACGTTTCATAAGTTGAACCCGTTTTTATAAATTTAGATGTTTATTGAGCGTTATAATGCCAACATTCTGACAGATTTTTTATTTTATTTACACATGACACTTTCTGAATCAATCCGTTTACAGTATTTGAATACCATCGGCGTTACCGTTTGGCAGTCACGTTTCACGTCTGAATTTGTCGTACCGCAAGTTGAACACATTGAACCTGAACCCGTCATTTTGGCTGAGGATTCGATTACTGATTCATGGGGAAAATTACATTCAGACGTTATTCAATGTTCGTTATGCAGTTTGTGTACCACTCGCACGCAAACCGTTTTTGGTGAAGGTGATTTAAACGCAAAATGGCTGTTTGTCGGAGAAGCACCTGGACAAAATGAAGATGAACAAGGTAAACCTTTTGTCGGCGATGCAGGGCAATTATTAACTGAAATATTACGCGCCATGCAATTGACACGCGAAGAGGTTTTTATTACCAACATTTTAAAATGTCGTCCGCCGCAAAATCGTGATCCACACGTTGATGAAATTAAACATTGCCTTGATTTTTTGCATCGACAAATGACGTTGATTCAACCCAAAATTATCATTGCTGTGGGGCGAATTGCCGCACAAACGTTGTTAAACACACACGAAAAAATTGGTAAACTGCGTGGCAGTATTCATTACTTTGAAAATATTCCGTTAATTGCAATCTATCATCCCGCATATTTACTACGTTCTTTAACTGAAAAGCGTAAGGTGTGGCACGATTTACAATTTGCATTAAAGACATTTAAATCGCTTGAGAATGAATGATGCGTGGACTACTTGACCGATTAAAAGATTTTATAATTTACGATGCTGATGTGGAGTTTTATGCCAAAGTTTTTCCAGATTCTATTGGGCGCAAAGAACTAATGCGCTTACGAAAAATGAACCGTACCGATTTACCCCAAGTTGTAGGGATTGAAAAAGCCAGCTACCAATTTCCTTGGAGTGAAGATATTTTTCGAGATTGCTTAAATACCCGTTACGACTGCTGGGTTTGTGAATTGGGCGATGATGTTTTGGGTTACGGCATTATGTCGATGGCTGTCGGTGAAGCGCATCTTTTGAATTTATGTGTTGCCCCAACCGAACAAAAACAAGGCATTGGACGAAAATTATTAGAGCATTTAATTTCTATCGCAAGGCGCGACGCGGAGCAAATGTTTTTAGAAGTTCGCCCATCAAATGTGAATGCGATTGCATTGTATGATTCGATGGGTTTCAACGAAATTGGTGTGCGTAAAGGCTATTATGAGGCAGTGAATGGACGTGAAGACGCGCTAATGCTTGCATTGGAATGTTTTAAATAGCTGCTCATGCTTTTTTAAAGGAAAGATTGAATTTTTGCGTTCCGCAAAGAAATATAAAGTGCTGTTGCAAGAATGGGTTTTAATCCTTCCAATAATAATTTTTCCCGTTCTCCTAAGTTTTCCATGAACGCAAGTTCAAGTACCGCGACAACTTCACTCACATGGATGATTGGCAACAGAAAAATATCTTTTGGCTCTGATTCACCAAGCCCTGAACGGATTGTGACGTAGTTTTTTGGTAATTTACTCAATGTGATAGGATTTTTTTCCATCGCACATTGTCCAATCATGCCTTCACCAAATTGAAATGTCTGTTTCAGGGTTTTCAAATCGGTGTATCCATAATTTGCTGTCAGCTGCAACATTCCATCTTGTTTGACGTATAAAAGACCATGAAGTGCTTTCAGTAAAGGGCATACCGTCGATATGAATTTTTGAGAGAGAATTGCAACGTGTTTTGATTGTTGCAATTCGGAAGATAAATTAACTTCATGTCCTTTAGCCCAACGTTCAGCATCAAGTGTTTTAGCGACACTTTGAAGAATTTTTAACGAAGCAGCCATGTTGCCAATTTCATTTGTATAATCGGTATATGGCACAACAATATTGAGCCGACCTTTTGCAAGATTTTCAACACTCGTATTCAAAGCGTTGAACGGGTGGTGAATTGAATGAACAATCAACCCACTAATCACAATGCTACCAATCAAACCAAATGACAAAAGCCAAAACATCTGTTGTTTGAGTTGTACTGCCATTTCTTCATTCAGTTCACTTGATTTTTTAGCTTCTGCTTGCTTGAAATTTGCAATATCAGTTAATGCGTTTTCAGTAGCATTTATTTTGCGATTAAACTCAGCGTTAACAAATAAATCAATCGATTGCCCATCACTAAACACTTCGCTCTTACTCAAGAAAGTGCTTATTTGCCTTACGCTGCCAGAAAAAGACACAAACAACGTATCGAAATGAGAAAATTTTTCAGCAGAGAACATTGTCGGGCGATTGTTTGCATCCATAAGCTCGTTTTTAACGCCTATTTCTGCAACATCGAGTGCTTTTTTTGCTTCAAATCGTTCTGTTGAATTTGAAGACATTGCCATTTTTCGTAAGGCACGATCGATATTGACCAGATTCAATTGTGCTTGTTGTATATGAGAAATGCCCAATAAATCAATATCGTAAGATTGTATTATATTATTTTTCAATATATTTATAGCTACGATGCTCTGAATACCAACTGCAACCGTCATTAAATAGGCAAAGCCAATAATCAACAACAACTTAGTGTTGAGTGATTGACGATCTAATCTGTTAAGAATTTTTTGAATAACCATGTTTTTCAATACCTTTGCAAATTTGGCATAATGGAGTTTAAAAATGGGATGGCGAATTCTAGTCACATTGAGCTAAAAACGCTATGATTGCTAATCGAATTTAAATTTTTTGAGTCAGCGTGTGGCAGAAATAGTAAATAGAAAATCTCTTGATTTAGGTTGTAATAATCGCCCTCGTAATCCTTATAACTACGAGGAACTGTATGGCATTGACCTCGACCCTCAAATTATTGATGGTGTTACTTATGTTCAAGCTAATTTAGCTTTGGATAATATCCCATTTGAAGATAATTATTTTGATTGCGTTAGTGCATTTGATTTCATTGAGCATATTCCTCGGCAAATTTTATCGCTCGATACTCGTAAAACAAGATTGCCTTTTATCGAATTGATGAATGAGATTTGGCGAGTCTTAAAACCGAACGGTGTTTTTTACGCGCTCACACCTGCTTATCCTTCAGCTGCCGCATTTCAAGATCCCACACACGTTAATATCATTACGAAAGAAACACATACTTATTTTTGCGCAGATGAGCCAATGGCTGAAATGTATGGATTTCATGGACGTTTTGAAAAACTGCGTAACGAATTTGTTGTGCCAAAAACAGCTTTGACTGCTGAAAATAATCGAGCAAAAAAGTGGTATAACTTAGAAAAGCGAATTATCAATCCAAGCCGTTTGAGCCATTTGCTTTGGGAATTACAAGCCAAAAAATGAACATACCATCAGAAAATCCTTTAATTTCCATCGTTATTGCAACGTATAACGGTGAAAAATTTCTACGAAAACAACTTGATAGTCTTTTTAATCAAACTTACAAAAATCTTGAAATCATTGCCGTCGATGACTGTTCTACAGATGAAACTTTAAGTATTCTCAATGAATATGCCACTCAGCACGATAAATTCACTGTCGTGCAAAATGAGAATAATCTGGGGTATGTGAAAAATTTTGAAAAAGGTTTTTTGCTTGCAAACGGGGGGTACATCGCACCGTGTGATCAAGATGATATTTGGTTGCCTAATAAAATCGACGTACTGTTTAATAACATGGATGATTGTGAAATTGCTTATTGCAATTCGGCTTTTATTGATAGCGAGGATAATTTGATCGGTAACACACTCAGTGATAGAGCGAATTTTTGCGATTTTGATAGTCCGTTAATGTACGTTGTTGGCGCGTGCGCTCCAGGACATGCCATGTTGATAAAAAGAAATGTTGTGATAAGAGCAATGCCTTTTCCAATTTTATTTTCACATGATAATTGGTTAGGTTTTATCGCCACTTTTAGCGGTACAGTTAAATTAGTCAATCAAGTGCTGGTGTATTATCGCCGTCACGACAACAATGTTTTTAGTACGATTCATAAAAAGAAAAAAGTTGAAGAAACTAAACAACAAAAGCTCAAAAAAGCGCAAGAACGTTTGCAAACACTGTATGAAAAATGTCTTGCTGATTTGCCTGAAAAGGAAGTTTTCGCGAAGCTGTGTAAAAGTTATAACAGTTATTCGCTAAGTAATAACATTTTGAGAATGCGATTATTTTTTAAACATCGCAATCAAATTTTACGATACAAAAAACACAGTGAATTACACCGAAAGTTATATTGCATTAAAGTTTTTTTTAAAATAATTTGAAAAGATGACAATAATGAATTCCCCCTTAGTTTCAGTGGTTCTTGCAACGTACAATGGCGAACGATTTTTGAGAGCGCAATTAGACAGTATTCTCACGCAAACTTACCCGTGGATTGAAGTTATCGCAGTAGATGATTGTTCTACTGATGAAACCGTAACCATACTTAACGAATACGCGGTTAACTATAAAAATGTAACTGTTTTTATAAACGAGCAAAATCTTGGTTATGTCAAAAACTTTGAAAAAGGCTTTTCTCTTGCCACGGGTGAATTTGTTGCGCCGTGTGACCAAGATGATGTTTGGTTGCCGACTAAAATCGAAGTTTTAATCCGTGAAATTGGTAACAACGCTATTGTTTATTGTGATTCTGAATTTATCGACGGTGAAGGGCAATTGCTAGGCACAAAAATGAGTGATACCAAAACACTTACCGATTTTGACAGTCCAATTATGTACATCGAAGCTGGAATATCCGCACTCGGTCACGCAATGCTTATCAAAAAAGAGGTTGTTCTTGCCGCGATGCCATTTCCAGTTCTTTTTTCACATGATAACTGGCTGGGATTTGTCGCAAGTTTTAGAGGCTCGGTAAAATTTTTTGATGAAGTGTTAGTTCATTATCGCCGACACGATATGAACGTAATGAATGCACTTCTTAAAAAAGATAGACAAAAAAATATTCAGAAAAAAACACGACAAGAACGCATGGAAAATGCTTACGCTCGCTTAACAACACTGCATGACAAATGCCCGAATCACTTGCCTGAAAAGCACGTTATTAGTCAGCTATGCAAAAGTCATGAAAGTTATTCACTAAGTAATAATTTTTTAAGAATGGCTTTATTTTTTCAATATCGCGACAAAATTTTGCGCCATAAAAAATATCGATTCACCAAATTAAAACGGTGCTTGCACTGTATTAAATTTTTTTACAAAACTATTTAACACACTTATGAAAATCCCTACCAACGTTATTATTAGCCGCACTGATAGTATTGGCGATGTTGTTTTATCGTTACCTTTAGCCACTATTTTGAAGCAGCAATTTCCAAATATGATTGTCGGGTTTATGGGAACAAAATACACGAAAGCCATTATCGAAACGTGTAGTGCTGTAGATATTTTTATAGATGTTGATGATTTTTTAACGAAAGAAGTTACTTTGGCGGGTGAAAAGCCACAGTGCATTATTCATGTATTGCCACGTCAAAACATTGCAAAACACGCTAAATCGTTGCAAATTCCCCAGCGTATCGGAACAATCAACAGACTTTATCACTGGTTGTCATGTAATACTTTCGTTAGATTAAGTCGCAAAAATTCACCATTACATGAAGTCCAACTCAATTTAAAACTACTTAAACCTTTTGGAATAAAAACTAATTATTCATTGGAAGAAATCACAGATTTATTTTCGCTGACAGAAATAGCCGAATTGCCAAAAAAATTTGAAAATTTACTGCAAACCGATAAATTCAATTTAATTTTGCATCCCAAATCACGCGGTAATGGTAGGGAATGGGATTTGGATCATTTTATTTCATTAATTGAAATGCTGGACTTAAATCAATTTCAAATTTTTGTATCTGGCACTGATGCAGAAAAAGAATTTTTACAACCGCTAATTGATAAAGTTGGTCATCGAGTTACAAATTTAATAGGTCAGATGACTCTTTCTGAATTTATTTCTTTTATTGCCGCCTGTGATGGTTTACTTGCTTCAGGTACAGGTCCTGTACATATTGCAGCGGCATTGCAAAAGCATTCATTGGGCATTTATCCTCCCATGAAACCTATTCATCCTGCACGTTGGCAACCCATTGGCAAAAAAGCCCAATTTTTTGTACTCGACAAAAATTGTAATGCTTGCAGCCCCGCTAAAATACATTGTTTGTGTACACAAGCAATTCAACCATCGGAAATCAAACAAACGTTAGAGTTAATTTGTAAAAAATAAATTTTCACTCAAATAAACGGCACCAACCTCATTTAAATGATTGTTATCACGATAAAGCATTTTGTTATCTTTGATTGCCCAGCAATACGTCTCGTCACACAGGGCAGGTAACGGATCCAGAACTTTTACGTTAGGAAATTCGATTAAAACCTTCGTGACTATTTCAAGATATTTTTTACGACGAGAATCAACTAATGAGCGCAGTACAGCGCAGGGTGATTTTGCTTCTTCGCCACTAAGTCGCCAAGGACGTTTAGTACAAGCAATAGGTTCAAATTCTAATTCTGGAATATCAAGAATAAAGACAATTTTTTTATTCACTTGTGTTAAACGTTGCAGTGTTTTTTGCATTCCGTTTTGAAAAACAAAATACGGGTTATCAATTTCTTTTACACTCGAAAAATCCAAAGTCGTTTTTTTAGAAATAAAACTTTTTTCATTGATTACCGTCACCGCCCGCCCTGCTAAAATTACCGTTTTTATTGAAGGTGTAGCAATTGCCATTTCAAGTAATTCATTTATTAGGGCAGGGCATAATTCATTGGGCGTTGTTGGATTATCAAAAAAGGGAAAACATCCCCCAGCACCACGATTTAATAAGTTGTCACTTGTTGAGTAGGTATTTTTTATAAGACCTGTAAAAAAATGATTCGCGTGACTATCACCAAGTAATAAGACAGATGGTGGTGAGTGGTCATCTTGTATTAGGCAAAATTCATTTTTAGGAAATTGCTCATAGACAACCTTAGTATATTTATCAACACATTTTTTGTCCGAAATTAAACCTTTGTTTTGATAAACATCATTACCAATGTCGCCTTCAATCCAATTTGGATTCAATAAATAACGCCCCGAAAAACCATTTTGTTGTTTTACAACATAGCCAACAGAGCCAATAAGCAACAAACAAATTAGCAATCCCGCACTAACCAATTTTGATTTTTGAAAACGCATATTTTTTTCAACAAAATAGTACGTCAACCACGCTAAAATTATGCTTGCTATCAGGACGGAAAGTAGCAAAAAAGCCTTTGGTTTTTCGATTTCGGTAATTCGTATAAAACTCAACAAAACCCAGTGCCATAAATACAATGGATAACTAATTAAACCGATAAAAACTGCAACTCTACTGGCAAGAATTTTTCGATTAAACCACGCTGTTTCACCCGCAAAAATTAAACACGCTGCGCCAATCGTTGGCATTAAAGCCCACCACGAAGGAAATAAAATGTTTTTGCTGTTTAAAAAAATCCACGCGGTCAAAATTAACAAAACGCCAAACCACGCTAGCCAATTTGAAAGTTTTTCTGCTTGTTTTTTACCAATTGAATGAATGCTCAAATAAGCAATCAAACTACCAATTAACAATTCCCAAGCGCGTGAAGTAGGGTAAAAGAAAACCTCGGTTGGTTTGTCGTCAATTTGAAGAACATTCAATAAAAAAGAAATACCTAAACACGTTGAAATAATGACTAATGGATTAACACGAAAACGTGCGCCGAAAATTAACAATAATGGAAAAATCAAATAAAACTGTTCTTCAATAGCAAGCGACCAAAGATGTAATAAGGGTTTGAGTTCTGAATCAATATCGAAATAACCTGATTCACTTTGCAGCACAAAATTTGAAATATAAACCGAACTTGCCGCGATGTGTTTGCCTAAAATTTCATATTCGTTTTCGAGCAAAATGTACCAACCTGCCACTAACGCAAACGTCAAAACGACAATTAACGACGGAAAAATTCGCTTAATTCGGCGGCTGTAAAAATCAAGCAAACTGAAATTATTTTGACTTTGTTGTTTGAAAATAATGCTGGTAATCAAATAGCCTGAAATGACAAAAAAGATGTCAACGCCAATAAAACCACCGCGTAAAAATTTCGGGAAGGCGTGAAAAATGACGACTAAAAGAATCGCAACGGCACGCAATCCGTCAATATCAGGGCGATAAGTAAAATTAGGGTTGTGTGTGGTGTTAGACATCATGTGTTTTGATATTGGTTTTTAATATTAGGGTTATTCAAGAGTTGGTGTTGCAATGGTTTTATCAAAACTTTCAAGACGAGAGGCAATGTTTACGGTATTACGAATAACAGTGTAGTCCATTGGCTTTGAACTGCCAAAACTTCTTGCAACGAGAGAACCTTGTAAATGCTTACACACATAGTAATCGTCGGAAGCTCTTTTGCTTTCCAACGCTGATTGAGTTTAAGTAATTTATGATTAAACTGCCATGATGGCATAATCAATATATTATGATTATAACGTGATACGGTTTAAATTCTCTAAACCAATCCTTTAAAGTTATTTTTAGCGGATAATTCTGCAAATTTTTCCCGAACCCTAACCGTTTTTTACAAATATGACGCAACAGCATAAAGCCAGAAATAACCACACTCGAGTCATTGAGGCGAAAAAAAATCCCAAACAAACGGCGCACGTCGGCGGTGATTTTTCGGATAAATTACGAGCGTATCGAGATTTACACGCCCACGCTTTATTTTCAAGTTTGGGGCGTTTAGTCGCGTCGCGTTTAAATGCGGTTTTAACGATGATTGTGTTGTCAATTTCGCTTTCGTTGGCTTGTGGGTTTTATTTGTTGGTTGAAAATGCTCAACAATTAACCTCGAACTTAGAAAACAGCAATCAAATTTCTTTGTTTTTGCGTGACAACGTGTCATTGGCGAGTGCGAACCGTTTGGCAAATGGAATTAAATTAGACCCCAGTGTTCAAACAGTCAAAGTGATTACGAAAGAACAGGCATTAAAAGAATTTGAAGATTTTAGTGGTTTTGGTGAAGCGGTTCGAGCATTAGAAAAAAATCCATTGCCGATAGTGTTACAAGTCATTCCTAAAAATTCACTCGAAGAAGGGCAAAATGTCGAAACGCTAGTTGAAAATTTCAAACAAGCTGAAGAAGTTGATTTTGCTCAACTTGATATGGAATGGGTAAAACGGTTACAGCTCATGATTGATGTGGCGGAATGCTCGGTTGTTTTGTTGGGAATTTTATTAGGTTTGGCGGTGTTGTTTATTACGGGAAATACAATTCGTCTTGAATTTCATAACCGTAAAGATGAAATTGTGATTGCTAAATTGGTCGGTGCAACCAATGGTTTTGTGCAGCGTCCCTTTTTATACAGCGGTTTTTGGATAGGTTTTTTTTCTGGAATTGGCGCGTGGTTTATTGTCACGATTATGATGTTGATTTTAAAACAGCCTATTGAAAAATTATCAATGCTCTACCACACCAGTTTTCATTTGTTGTTTATGAGTTTTTTTGAAACGATTTCATTGATTTTAATTGCGTCACTACTAGGCATTGTAGGTTCATGGGTTGTCGTCCGATTACAATTACAGCAGTTGAAAGGCGTGTGAATTTAATAGCCTTAATTTTAGAAAACAAAAAAACGCGACTCTAAAAGTCGCGTTTTTTATTTGAAACAATTGAGATTACAACACCATCGAAACAATCAACACAATCACAACAATGAATGTAATTGTAAAAAATACACCGCCAATCAAATATGCTGACAACGAACCGTGTTGAAAATCTTGCTCACGATTTTTATTACTTTGAACGCCAATCGCTGCGGCAAAAACACTTTTAGCGATTTGAAGAAGGCTTGGTTTTGACATCGTTTTTCTCCGTTTTTACTACGTTTGTTGTTTCCGCAGACAAACCTGCAAATTCAAATAACAGTTCTAATTCTTTTGTGCTTAATTCATAACATTTCCCCGTGCGTAGACCGTCTGATAACACGACAGGTCCATAACGCACACGCATTAAGCGACTGACAACCACATTTTGCGATTCCCACAAACGACGAACTAAACGGTTTCGACCTTCACTGACAACGACGTGATACCACTTATTCGCACCTTCGCCGCCCATAAAATAAATTTGGTCAAATTTCGCTAAACCGTCTTCAAGTTGTACGCCTTGTTTGAGCAATTCTAATTTTTCGTCTGGCACGTCGCCCAAAATTCTCACCGCGTATTCGCGTTCGACTTCACTTGACGGGTGCATCAATTTATTCGCCAACTCGCCATTATTTGTGACCAATAACAAGCCCGACGTATTCACGTCCAAACGACCCACTGAAATCCAGCGTGACGTGTCTAATTTGGGCAAATTAGCAAAAATCGTCGGGCGACCTTGCGGATCGTGGCGCGACACAATTTCGCCTGTCGGTTTGTGATAAATCAAAACACGAGTCGGTTGAATCGCAAACTTTTCCCAATTCACAACGCGTTCATTCAATTGCAAATAATCGCCCGTTTTCAAATGTGCGCCGTGCGTGACTAAAACGCCGTTGATTTTCAATCTTCCTTCGTCAATCCAACGTTCAACTTCACGCCGTGAAGCCACGCCACCCCGCGCCAAAACTTTTTGAATACGCTCGCCATTACTTGAAATTTCAGTATTTACGGTCTGATTTTCAACTGACGATTTCACAACCCGCCGGGCTTTATCATGAAGCGGCTTTGATTTATGAACGGTTTTATTAAGTGTCGTTTTATCGCGTGATGCGAAAGGTTTTCGTTTTTTATTATTCACTGTTTTCCTATAAATTTTGACGTGAAATTTGAAGCAATTACGGTTTAGTTGTCGTACCAGTTGTTGTCGTACCCGTCGTCGTACCAGTTGTTGTCGTACCCGTCGTTGTCGCCTTTGTGCCACCACTCACTAATCGAACACCAATGGAATTACCTTTATGTTCTGCATGACTAGAACCATAATAAAAATCGACACTCCATGCAGAATCAGCATAAATTTTTGGATTTTTTGTTGGTTTGGCAACTGCTGACGGTGTTTGAACAAACGTTGCTGATGTCCAAAACCAACTGCTCGGCGTATTTGGAAAGTAATCTTTTGTAATCGTTGGTGAGGTCGGCGATCCTGTACAAATATCACTCGACTGATTCGCAAGAAATGTCGTTGATTTACCGTCTGAGCAAATGACTAAACCTTCTAATTCGGTTTTTGTGGGTAATCGCCAATCTTCCGCACCACACAATTTATTTTTATTCACAACATTGATAAAGTCGTAAGTGTTGCATTTGCTGCCTTTACAAATACCTCCATTTTCTAAGCCAGGATTACTACCGTTTTTACTTTTATCGGGGTCGTACCAACTGTAAGTCCAATTTTTGTCGTGCAAACCACCGTCATCGGTCTTAATTTCCCAAATTAAATTGCTTTTCGTGTCGCGTGTACAGCCCCAAATTTCCATTCGTGTTGGATTTTCAGAGCCATCGATAGCAATTCTTGTGTAGTTTGGAGTAATTGGCGTGACCGTTGTTGTCGATGTCGTTGAGGTCGTTCCAGTAGCAGGTGTTGTGACGACGGGAGCAACAGCAACAACGGGAGCTGACACCGTCACTGCTTGTGTGATAATGTTACTTGCCACATCGCTATAATCGTAAGCGGTTGCCGTCCAAGTCAGCGTACCTGCTGTTGTGTAAATATGCGTTAACGATAGGGTTTGACTGTCGGAAACGGTTATTGAATCAGTCGAACCATCTCCCCAATCGATGAAAATTAAACTTAAATTACCGTTGCCGTCTTTGGCAGAAAGTTGTGCAGTGTACACTTTGTTTGTTTCGATTTTTGAAATGGTTGCCGCTTTACTGATAAGACTTAAAACAGGTGGCACATTGGCAAGAATGGGCGCGGTAACTTCAAATTTTCCCGTCATTTTGTTACTTTTCAGAACGTTTTTCGCATCGTAAATGCCGATTGCATAAGCCGCAGATTTTGAAGGCGTAGCGGTATAATCAAAACCAGTTGCTGAACTTGTCATAGCAACTAAGCCGTTACCATAATTGATTTTGACGGTATAACCAGTTGGTAACGCGGTATCAAGTGTCGCTGAAATTTTAATGGGTTTACCTTGTTCAACAGATGAAATATCACTCGTTACAGCCGTGATGTTGGGCATGACTACTGCTGCAAATTTGGGATCAGTAATCACAGGTGCTGCCGTTCCGAATGCAAAGGTACGAACATCATAAACACTCACGCCGTCATTGTTAATGGCTTCCACACGCCAAAAATAATTTGCGTCTGCTTTGAAAATGGCATTCGTATTTGGTAATGAATACGTTGTTTTTTGCTGTGTGACAGTGAAGCAAGACAATTTGCTGATACACGCATTTGTTTTTTGATTGTAACTACTGAAATCACTTGTTGTCGAAACCACGAGCCGATAATTAGTGACTACGGCACTGGGTAGATTTGCCCATGAAAATATCACTGGCGCAGTGG
Organism: uncultured Pseudomonadota bacterium; assembly: GCA_903877065.1. Lineage (GTDB taxonomy): Bacteria > Pseudomonadota > Gammaproteobacteria > Methylococcales > Methylomonadaceae > UBA10906. Next base: position 15,909 of record CAIRCR010000479.1, on the reverse strand, counting down.
TTGATTGTGACGATGCACTCAACGGCGTTAATAACCACGGTTGATCGGGTTTTGCCGCATAAACGATTTGTGTTGAGCCAATTAAAGTCACAAAAACTAAAATCGGAGAAATTATTTTTTTCATTTTAAAAAAACCTTCTTTTTATAAAATTGTAGACTGTCGTGACTTTTAACTACTTCGGAATTGGGAATAAATTTGTGCATCGTTTCATCTTCATGGTTATTTTTACACGATGATTATTCGTGCATTGGCATTTACGGTCGGCGATTTAGCATTGCAACAATTCACGCAATTACCGTCATTAGCCGTCTTAGTTGCCGTTGGCGTCCTGATGGGAATTATGGCACGGTTGGGTTATCGGCATAGTTTCTTTTTTATCATGGGTTTTTTATGGGCAAGTGCATTTGCTTATTATCAATTAAATGATCGATTGTCGTCCGAATTAGAAGGCATTCCACTAACTATAACAGGCAAAATTTCTAATTTGCCCGATCAAAATTCACAACGCGCCAATTTTGAATTTTTCGTCAAAGAAACGAGCGAAAAATTACCCGACAAAATTAAACTTTCATGGTACGAGCCAACAGCTGTTTTACATGCAGGTGAAACGTGGACATTTAACGTCAAACTCAAACGCCCACACGCCAATTTTAATTTAGGCAGTCAAGATTTTGAACGCTGGCTATTTACACAAAATATCGGTGCAACGGGAACAATTTACGCAAAAAAACCGCCCGTTTTTGTTGCCGCCGCATCGCTGTTTGACGTAGATTATTTACGACAAATTATTGGCGATAATTTAACGCAACGTTACGGTGAAAATATCAGCACGGCGTTGCTCAAAGCCTTAACAATCGGTGACGACAATGGTTTGAGTTCAAAAAACTGGGACACGTTTCGGATTACGGGGACAACTCATTTAATCGTCATTTCAGGTTCGCACATTGCCTTAGTCGCGGGTTTAATTTATTGGCTCACGTTGAAACTTTGGACACGGTTACACATTTTAAAATTTTCACCACCTCGCGCCGCAGCATTAGCAAGTTTAATCACAGCAATCGCTTACGCGAGTTTGGCGGGGTTTGTTGTGCCGACAAAACGCGCTGTGATTATGTTGGGAATTGTGATGTTGGCAAGTTTTTATCAGCGGCCATTGAACCATTTACAAAGTTTTGCGATTGCGTTGTTTGGAATGTTAATTTTTAATCCCACGATGTTGCTGTCGATTGGTTTTTGGCTTTCGTTTTTAGCGGTTGCGTTGATTTTATATCGGGTTGCAGGACGTTTACAATCGCCGCCAAATTGGTTGAATGGTGTCGATATTCAACTCACGGTGTCGCTGGGTTTGTCACCGTTATTGTTATTCTTTTTTCAGCAAACATCGTTGATTTCGCCGCTGGTCAATTTTGTTGCTGTGCCAATTGTCGAATTATTGCTCGTGCCGTTTGCCCTGTTGCTGATTGTGCTAATTTTTGTCATGCCTGAATCGGCGGATAAGTTATTTTTCGTGCTAAGTCATATTTTGCAATGGCTGATGCAAGGTTTGGAATTTGCCGAAATCTTGCCAAATGCCGTCATTGATTCACCGCAACCGTCATTTTTTGTGTTGATTTTATCGTGTTTGGGATTGCTTTGGTTATTTGCTCCGCGAGGTATTCCAGCACGTTGGTTGGGTTTGATTTTAAATTTACCGTTATTGTTTCCGATTATTGCGAAATTAAACAACGGCGACGCGATGGTGACGGTTTTAGATGTTGGCCAAGGTTTGGCGGTTTCTGTGCAAACGCAAAAACATGAGTTGCTTTACGATGCGGGTGCGAAATTTCCAAACGGTGGTGACATGGGAAAAAGTGTAGTGTTGCCTTTTTTTCGTTATCAAGGGGTGAAACAACTCGACACGTTGCTGATCAGTCACGGTGATAACGATCACATTGGCGGGGCTGAATCGGTTTTGCAAGCCTTACCTGTTAACCAAATTTTAACGAGCGTTCCCGAAAAATTTATTCCTTATCAATCGACAATTTGTCACGCAGGGCAAACGTGGACGTGGGATTCGGTTATTTTTACGATACTCTCACCAGAGAAAATGTTTGATGGTGACAACAATAATTCGTGTGTTTTGAAAATTGAAACCAAACAGGGTTCTGTTTTATTCACGGGCGATATTGAAGCGAGTGCAGAAAATTTATTGGTTGAAAATGCGCGTGAACAATTGCGCTCAACCGTTTTAATTGCGCCACATCACGGCAGTAAAACATCATCAACTCTACCTTTTTTAGACGCTGTTAAACCTGAAACGGTGTTGATTTCATCTGGTTATCGCAATCAATTTCATCACCCAAATAAAGACGTTTTAGCGCGTTATCATTCCGTTAACGCAAAAATTTTAACGAGCGCGAATGATGGTGCGTTGACAGTTAAATTAAATTCAAGCGGCGTGACAATCGAAAGTTTGCGAAACACGAACGGCAAGTATTGGAATTTTGTTGTTGGCACGAAAGTGAACGATTAAATTTCATCTAGCCGCGCCAAAATCATCAATGAATGCGATAATGACAGCTAGTAATTTTAACTTTTGGAAATTTCTCAATGATTGAAAATCTCAATTCACAACAAGCGTGGGCTGTTTTGCAAAACGACACGACGGCGATGCTGATTGATGTTCGGACGAAAATGGAGCATTTATTTGTCGGTCATCCACCGCAGGCAATTCACATTGCGTGGAAAGAAGCACCTGATTGGCAAGTTAATTTGCATTTTGTAGAAAGCGTCCGCCAAGTTGTTCTTAATTTGAATACCCCCGTTTTATTGCTTTGTCGAAGTGGTCAGCGTTCGTTAGAAGCGGCGGCGACGCTTGAAAAAGCAGGCTATTCACATTTAATCAACATTGCGGATGGTTTTGAAGGTGCGTTAGACAACAATAAACAACGTGGTCATTTGAATGGCTGGCGTTTTTTTGATTTGCCTTGGCAACAAAGTTGAATTTTTTCCGAATTAAAATAGCTATAAACCAATTTTATTAACTAAGAGTACAAAAAGTGATTGAAAAATTAAGAAACATTGCAATTATTGCCCACGTTGATCATGGTAAAACCACGCTTGTGGACAAATTATTGCAACAGTCGGGAACCTTTGCCGCGCATACCAAAGTGACTGAGCGCATGATGGACTCAAACGACATCGAAAAAGAACGCGGCATTACCATTTTGGCAAAAAACACCGCGTTAGATTGGAACGGTTATCACATTAACATCGTTGACACGCCTGGACACGCTGATTTTGGTGGTGAAGTTGAACGTGTTTTATCGATGGTTGATTCTGTTTTATTGCTTGTTGATGCTGTTGATGGCCCTATGCCTCAAACTCGTTTTGTAACCCAAAAAGCCTTTGCATTGGGTTTGAAACCGATTGTTGTCATTAACAAAATTGATCGTCCAGGTGCGCGTCCAGAATGGGTTGTTGATCAAACATTTGATTTGTTTGACCGTTTAGGTGCAACTGACGAACAATTGGATTTCCCGATTGTTTATGCGTCAGCAATTAACGGTTACGCAGGTTTAGAACCCGACACAACGGGCGGCGACATGACTCCGCTATTTCAAACGATTGTGGATAAAGTAAGTCCACCACCTGTCAATGTTGATGGCCCTTTCCAAATGCAAGTGAGTAGCTTGGATTACAACACTTACACAGGCGTTATTGGTATCGGTCGTATTCAACGCGGTGTTATTAAACCTAATCAACAACTGGTTATCGTGAATCGCGAAGGCGTTGAACGTAAAGGTCGGATGTTGCAAGTTTATGGTTTTCACGGTTTGGATCGTGTTGAAGTTCAAGAAGCCCGCGCAGGCGATATTATTGCGTTCGCAGGTATCGAAAAATTAGAAATTTCAGACACCATTTGTAGCCCCGAATTGGTTGAAATGATGACACCATTATCTGTTGATGAACCGACAGTTTCGATGACATTCCAAGTTAATAACTCGCCGTTTGCAGGACGTGAAGGCAAATTTGTTACCACCCGTCAAATCCGTGATCGTTTGCAAAAAGAATTGCAACACAACGTGGCTTTGCGTGTTGAAGACACCGCTGATCCAGATAAATTCCAAGTTTCAGGTCGTGGTGAATTGCATTTGTCTGTGTTAATCGAAAATATGCGCCGTGAAGGTTTTGAAATGGGTGTTTCGCGTCCAGAAGTTATTTTGAAAGAAATCGATGGCAAAAAATGCGAACCGTTTGAAATGGTGACAATCGAAGTCGAAGAAGAGCATCAAGGTTCGATTATGGAAAAATTGGGCGATCGTAAAGGCGATTTGACCAATATGGTTCCCGATGGCAAAGGTCGTATTCGTTTGGAATACATGATGCCTTCACGCGGTTTAATTGGTTTCCAAACTGAATTTATGACGGCAACGTCGGGTTCTGGTTTGCTTTATCACGTTTTTGATCATTATGGACCAATGAAATCAGGAGATGTCGGTAGTCGTATGCGTGGTGTTATGATTTCGATGATTGCAGGTAAAGCCGTAACGTATTCACTACATCCATTGCAAGAACGTGGTGATTTGTTACTTGTGAACGGTGATGAGGTTTACGAAGGAATGCTTGTTGGTTTGCATTCTCGTACCAACGATTTGTGCGTAAATCCTTGCAAACCAAAACAATTAACCAACGTTCGTGCTTCTGGTACTGACGAAAGTTTGGTTTTAGCTCGCATTCAAAAATTGACGCTCGAACAAGCATTAGAATTTATTGCTGAAGATGAATTAGTTGAAGTCACACCAAAATCGATTCGTTTACGCAAAAAATTATTGACTGAAAATGAACGCAAACGTGCGGGTAAAAGTAACGCTTAATGTTTAGCATTTTTTAATATTCCCCTGTTTTTATATAGGCTACAGGGCTTGACCAATGAACAACCACCAGCTGTCATGGGTGGTTGTTTAGTCTTAAAACCAGATTGCTCAAATATATTTTTCATTCTCAGTCGGTAATTTTTAAAAAATAGATTGCGCTGATAAAAAATGAAAACAAAAAAATTTTAATTTTAGCTATTTATTAAATTCGTAATTCTCTACAAGTAAAAATGACCTTTAGAAATCTAACATTATGACTCTAAAAAATACACAACCCTTTGGCGCGATAATGCTTGATATTGATGGCTTAACGCTTGCCCAGTCAGAACGAGAAATTATCAATCATCCAAATACGGGCGCAGTAATTTTGTTTGCTCGAAATTATGAAAACCCCAAACAAGTTACCGATTTAATTCAAGATATTCGTGCCGCTAGAAATGGCAAAATTCTTATCGCCGTTGATCAAGAAGGCGGACGTGTGCAGCGTTTTCAAAACGGTTTTACACGCTTGCCACCCGCCGCATTTTATGAACATCAACCCGAAATTGCTGAAAGCGCGGGTTGGTTAATGGCGGTAGAATTATTAGCCGTTGGTGTTGATTTTAGTTTCGCGCCTGTTCTTGATGTCGATTGTGGTGTGAGTACGATTATTGGCAATCGAGCCTTTTCTCAAAATGCGAAAAACGTCACGCAATTAGCAAGTGATTTTCGACGTGGAATGAATCGCGCTGGCATGGCGGCAACGGGTAAGCATTTTCCTGGTCATGGCGCGGTTGCATTAGATTCACATTTAACTTTGCCCATTGACGAGCGCGATTTAGACGCGCTTTTACAAAGTGATTTACAACCGTTTCGTCAACTGATTGCCGAAGGTTTAGAAGGCATCATGCCTGCTCACGTTTTGTATTCACAAATTGACGCGAATCCTGCGGGTTTTTCAAATTTTTGGATTAAACAAATTCTGCGTGACGAATTAAATTTTGATGGCGTGGTGTTTAGTGACGATTTGAGTATGGAAGGTGCGGCAAGTGTTGGTGATTTTTCAGAACGAGCTAACGTCGCGCTACAAGCGGGTTGTGACATGGTTTTGGTCTGTAATAATTCAACAGCGGCTGTCCAAGTTTTAGATTCAATACCCATCGAAAATAATCCAAATCGTGAACGGCGTTTGCAAAAAATGTGCGGTCAATTTTCAATGAACCGTGAACAATTGCACGCAAGCAAAATGTGGCAAGAATCGGCATTGTTGATTCAAAATTTTACGAAACAAGAATAAGTAATTGTATTTTATGTTGTTATCGACATTTAAAATCTATTCGCAAGCCTTCAACCAAAACACTTTATGAAAAAAAATATCCCTTTCAGACCGACTAAAAAAATGCCGATACGCGCTGGTTCAGCACCTCAGCTCAATGAGATGAAAGAACTTGCCGCGTTATACAACCAAAAAGAATACGATTCTGCTGAAAAATTAGCGCGTAATTTAATTCAACGTTTTCCAAAACATGGGTTTGGCTGGAAAGTGTTAGGCGTTACGTTACAAATGCTGGGTAGAACTCAAGAATCGTTAGAAGCAAATAAACAAGCAGTGGCTTTATTGCCCAATGACGCGGAAGCCTACAATAATTTGGGTTTTGCTTATCAATCAGAAAATTTGATGGAAGAAACAGAAAAATGTTTCCGACAAGCCATTAAACTTTCACCTAATTTTGTTGATGCACACAATAATTTGAGCATGGCATTACAACGCTTAAATCGTTTGGAAGAAGCCGAAATAGTCAATCGAAAGGTCATTGAATTAAAGCCCGATTCTGCTATCGCTCATTTCGTTCATGGCGTGACGTTGCAAAAATTAGCCCGTTTAGCTGAGGCTGAAAAAAGTTATCGTCAAACTTTGGCAATCGACCCCAATTACGCAAAGGCACACGGTAATTTAGGGCTTTTGTTAAAAAACGTATCTCAATTTGCTGAATCAGAAAAACATTTTGTTACTGCCTTAAAACTCGATCCAGAATTTATTGATGCTCATTATAATTTTGCGTTGTTTTTAATGTTGTTGGGACGTTTGAAAGAAGGTTGGGCTGAGTATTATCCGTGGTTTTATCATCCGAATAATCCAAGTCCAAACAAACCGAATTACCCCAATTTGACGGCAAAACAATGGCAAGGCGAACCGTTGCAAGGCAAAACCATTTTGATTCATTCTGAACAAGGTTTTGGTGATTTAATTCAATTTGTACGTTACGCCGAGCAGTTAAAAGGACTTGGCGCGACGGTTTGGGTTTTAGTGACAACACCGCTCGTGGAATTATTTAAAACCGTTCCGTGGATTGAACGTGTTTTGGACAACGGCGAACAACATCACGCTGTTTTTGATTTTTGGGTATTTCCTTTGGCGTTGCCGTATTGGTTTCAAACAACGCTTGAAACTGTGCCTTTGAATGTGCCTTATTTGTCGGTCAATGAAACAAAATCAGCGTGGTGGAAATCGTGGTTAAATCAACATATTCCCGCTGAAAATAAACGTGTCGGTTTGGTTTGGGCTGGCGATCCCATTCATTCCAATGATGTAAATCGCTCAATTCGTTTTTCTGAATTAGCTGTATTGGCGGGCATTAAAAATGTCACATTCGTCAGTTTGCAATTAAGCGAAAAAGCACAACGCGAATTAGAAAATTGCCCAGAAGGATTGACGATTTTAAATGCAGCACCTTTTATTCAAGATTTTACCGATTCGGCGGCGTTGTTAAGTGTATTAGACGTATTGATTACCGTTGATTCTGCGCCCGCACATTTAGCGGGTGCGTTGGATTTACCTGTTTGGACGTTAGTGACAAAAATCCCTGATTGGCGTTGGCTATTAGAACGTGAAGATTCCGTTTGGTATAAAAGCACCCGTTTATTTCGTCAGCTAGAAAGAGGGGATTGGGCAAGTGTTTTGAAAAACGTGAAAGTAGCCTTAGAAAATTTGTAATGGAAAATAAGTTTGTTCAGTGGTTTCGTGGTTCGTCGCCATATATTCAATTACACCGTAACAAAGTTTTTGTGATTACTTTTGGTGGCGAGGCGTTGCAAGATGATGGTTTTCAAAATCTTATTCATGATTTCACCTTGCTGAGTAGTTTGGGCATTCGTTTAGTTTTAGTACATGGTATTCGTCCGCAAATCGACGCTCGATTACAAAAACTCAATCATCTCGCACATTTTCATAATCGTTTACGCATTACCGACGAGGTTTCTTTGAAATGTGTAAAAGAAGCAGCGGGTTTTGTGCGTGTTGAAATTGAAGCGTTGTTATCAATGGGATTAGCAAATTCACCGATGGCAAATTCTGACCTTAACGTCGTTTCTGGCAATTTTGTTGTGGCAAAGCCCATTGGTGTCATTGATGGCATTGATTACGCCAACACAGGTGCGGTTCGGCGTATTGACAGTGCCGCTATTCATTCGCAACTCGAACAAAATAATATCGTGGTTATTTCGCCCATTGGTTATTCACCGAGTGGCGATGTATTTAATTTATCAACAGAACAAGTTGCTACAGCCGTTGCGATTGCATTGAAAGCCGAAAAATTGATTTTTTTAACAGAACAAAGCTGCCTCAATTCCAACGGAAATGTGATTGCACAATTAACTACTAACGAAATACAAAACATTCAGCAATCGCTTTCAAAAATCGACGGGTTAAACGCTTCCTTTTTTGAAAGTGGGCAAGGAAGATTTGCTTTAAATGCCGCTGTCGAAAGTTGTAACGCGGGGATTGATCGCGTGCATTTATTAAATCGTCACATTGATGGTGCTTTGTTATTGGAATTATTCACGCATGACGGTGTTGGAACGTTGATTAGTTCTACGCCTTATGAAACGTGCCGAACAGCAACGTTAAATGATATCGGCGGTATTTTAGAATTGATTAAACCGCTTGAACAGCAAGGTGTTTTAACCAAACGATCTCGTGAAAAAATTGAAATGGATATTGCTGATTATATTGTTATTGAACGAGATGGTTTAATTGTTGGTTGCACCGCATTACACGTTAATGCCATTGAAAATAACGCTGTTCTCGCGTGCCTTGCCGTTCACAAAGATTATCAAGGTGGCTCGCGTGGACAACGCTTGTTTGCGACCGCATTAACACGCGCAAAAGAATGTGAGGTAAAAACGTTATTTGTATTATCAACACAAACAGTGCAGTGGTTTATCGAACGTGGCTTTGAGCGTTGTGATTTAGACAATTTACCCGATTCGCTAAAAGCTCTTTATAATCCACAAAGAAATTCTAAAATTCTTCTTAAAACTATTTGAGTAATGACAACATGAAATCGCCTTGCCTAACTTTATTACAAGTCACTGATTTGCACGTTTTACCTACGCCAGAAAGTACATTATTGGGCGTGAAAACCGAGCATTATTTTCACGCTGTGCTGTCGCACGCTTTTGAGCAAAAATCGACTTGCGATGCAATTTTGTTAACTGGAGATTTAGCGCAATCACCTTCTAATGCGAGTTATCAACGTATTTTGCACAAAATTGAAGAATACAACATACCGACATTATGTTTAGCGGGAAATCACGATGATTATCCGTTGATGCAGCAAATTTTGAACACGCCACAAGTAAATTGCAACAAACAAACGTGTTTTGGAAAATGGCAAATTATTATGCTCAACAGCCAAATTGTCGGCAGTGAATCAGGGCGATTAGAACAAAGTGAATTAGATTTTTTAGAAGCGTGTTTACAAGAAAAAAGAGATTTATTTACGCTAATTGCTGTGCATCATAATTGTTTGCCAACTGACAGCGCGTGGCTTGATACGATGCAAATTGAAAATAGTCAGGCGTTTTTAGATATTGTTTTGCGTTACAAAAATGTGCGTGTCATTACGACAGGTCATATTCATCAAGTTATGAATAAAAAATTTCACGATATTTCTGTATTCGGCACACCCTCAACGTGTTTTCAATTTTCGCTAAATAGTGCAAATTTCAGTATGGACAGAACTGCACCAGGTTATCGAATGATTGATTTATTTGATGATGGCAACGTCGTTTCAACTGTTCATCGTATTGATTCATCAATGAGTGAATTACAACTCAATGTGGACGGTTATTGATTTATCGAAGACGGTAAATTTTACATTCCTCAATTCACGACAAAATAAAATCATGGCATTTAAAAACGGCACGAAAAAAAACGATACGCTCACAGGAACAGCAAGTAATGACACGCTAAACGGATTGGAGGGCGCGGATAAATTAAATGGCGGCAACGGAAATGATGTTCTCAATGGTGGAATTGACAACGATATTATGGTGGGTGGCAATGGCGATGATTATTATTTTGTCGATAACCTTAAAGACGTAGTCACCGAAACAAATACTGATGTAAAAACGGGCGGTAACGATACGATTGAAACCAGCTTATCGACTTACACTTTGCCAGTAAATGTTGAAAATCTTATTTTTAACACATCGAAAGCGATCAAAGGTATCGGTAATAAATCAAATAACAAAATTGTCGGAAATAATGGCAACGATACGTTAAATGGCGGCGTGGGCAATGACGTGTTAGTTGGTGGAAATGGTGACGACACGGCGTTATTTGGCAACCCCAAAAAACAATACCAAATTACACCCAAAATTAACGCCGACGGTTCATCACAAATCACGGTGAAATTTATTGGTGCAGTGAAAAGTGGCATTACAAACGATGGTGAAGACACGTTAAGCGACATTGAATTTTTACAGTTTTCTGATGGTGTTATTAACGTCAAAGATATTTTAAATCCCAAAATTGAATCGCCCGTTATTATTCCGACAAGCACTCAAAATTTTGAAGCTAAAGCCCCATTTGTTTATCAAACAAATAATGTTAATCAGCTAGATAGCGTGACCACATTATTCACTTATTCGCCGAGCGTCACAAATGGCGTGGATTATTCGACATTTGAACCTGAAAAATGGCGCATTCGGGCAAGTGATGCCACGTTAGCGTTTGATTTAACGCAAACTGATAAAACGACGAGTAACGTTATTTTTCAAGGTCAATTGGAAACATCAGATAACGCACAAACGTGGTACAAAATAAATTTAACGAAAACGAGTGCGCTAAATTTACAAGATTTAAGTCAAAATTCAGACGTGATTGACGTGGCACTTTTTGCAAAGAACGGCGCGGATGGGCTTACATATTACGGAAGTTTTTTTGATGCAAGTGGACAATTAAAGCGTTATCAAAATTTACTCGCAGGTGATTATTTTTTACGAATTGATAAAGGTGATAGTTCATCAAATAAAGTTACCGATTTTAAAGTGTTACTTAACACAGAACCGTCCGATGATTTTGTTTTGTCTGCTTTGCAATTCAACGCGGCTAATTCGACAATTCACGCAGAATTAGCTCCGAAACAAAAAGAGGTTTATTACAAATTTACTATCGATAAAGTCACCAGTTTTACACTCGACACCACGAATTTTGCGAATCAGTTTGGTATTAGTTTTTCTCAAGCGACTTCAAATAATGGATTAGACGGCGTTGGTTATACTTATTTTCCCAAAACACCAAACGCACACATTTATGAACTTAGTGCAGGAACGTATTATTTGAATGTCGAAGCAAAGTCAGCGTTTTCTGTTTCAAAAACGTTAGATATTCCTGTTATTGGTAATTCAATTAGTTTCAACACCACGTTTAGCACGACTGCGCCGCAATTATTAAAAGCGGACATTGAAAATCCCAAAACACCAATTGTGCGTGATGCCGAAGGAAATTTGGTTCTAACGTACAGTTTTGATTTAAACAAAACTCAAAATTCCACAGACGCAAACCCAAATCCGACAAAATTTAGTATCGCACAACAACAAGCGACACGTTTAGCGTTTCAAGATTATGCAAATATCGCCAGACTAAAATTCGTTGAAATTCCAAATGGCAGTTCTGAAAACGCAGGTATTACGTTTACAAATGTGAGTGATTTAGGCGTTGCAGCGGGCGATACCACCACACCTAAATCGTGGATGAATGATTTTGAAAATGCACTGATTCGTATTGCTTCATCTTCTGAAAGTAATGCTGATTTCAACGTTGGTAGTTACGGATACGCGACGCTTTTGCATGAAATTGGACACGCTCTGGGTTTGAAGCATCCAGGAAATTATAACGGCAGTGATTTGGGTGGGCAGGATGCCCCATTTTTAATTGACGCTAAGGATAATGAGCAATACACGCTGATGTCTTATAACAATTATTCCAATAAAACCGCTGATGGTTATGATTTGAATACGAATCCAGGGGCTATTTCTGAAAAAACTCCCATGCTTTACGATGTCGCGGCAATTCAATCGCTCTATGGTGTCAATTCAAATTACAAAAATGGTGACACAGTTTATCGATGGGATGTTGATACGAATCCACGAATGACGATTTGGGATGGTGGCGGCGTTGACACGATTGACGCAAGTAATCAAAACCAAGTGCAAACAATAGATTTGAGGGCAGGGCAGTTTAGTTCAATTGGCGCGGCAACGCTCATGTATGACGACAATTCAACAGAACTCTATCCCGCAAAAGATAATCTTTCGGTTGCTTATGATACAGTGCTTGAAAATGCAATTGGTGGCTCTGCAAACGACACACTAATTGGCAACAGCGTCGTCAACCAATTAACAGGTAATGCGGGAAACGATAATTTTGTTTTTACATCGAAATTAAGTGCGTTTAATGTTGATAAAATCACTGATTTTAACGGGGCTGAAGATAAATTAACGCTAGATCGTTCGGTTTTTAGCGGTTTGAACCCAAGTAATCAGTTAAAAGCAGAAGAATTTTTGATAACAAATACTGTCACAACAGCCGAAAATACGTTGCAACGTATTATTTTTAACGTGTTAAACCACAGTTTGCTTTACGATAGCGATGGTTTTGGCGGTGCTGAACCCATCCAATTTGCGATACTTAGCAACGTAACAACATTAAATGCAGCACAAATTTTTATACAAGGTTAGTTTTTTATTTCAGGAAAAAATCATGTCAGAAGAAACAAGTAGTTCCCCCGCGTTAAGCGAAGAAGAAGTTCAAATCCGTTTACAAAATGAATTACCGCACTGGGTTTATGAAAACGGTTGGATTCGCCGTAAAATCAAAACAAGCGGTTGGAAAGCCACGTTAATGGTTGTGAATACGGTTGGGCATTTAGCCGAAAAAGCATGGCATCATCCCGATTTAACAGTTTCTTATGCGTTTGTGATGGTTAAATTAGTCACACACGAAGCAAAAGGAATTACAGAAAAAGACTTTGCATTAGCGAAGAAAATTGAAGATGTTGTGATGTGGGATGCTGCAACGGATTCACAAGGTGTTTTTGAAGGAACACCCGAAGACCCACGCTTTAAATATATTAAAAAAGACTGAACTTACCACGCAAATTTATTAGAGCAGAGCTGTGTTGTAACTATTATCACGACCAAGCAGTATTCTTTATAATTTATCCGATAAGTGGGAGGTGTTTAAACTCTGTGGATTTATGATTTAACTATTTGCACAACGCCTTTTACAATAAGGCGTTGTGGGCTTATCGAAAAATAGCATCCACATAGTTGTAACGCCTCCAACAAAACTTGATCAAAACTAATTAGGATGAATCATTTATGAAACACAAAAAAAGTTACGCGGTACTTGCAGTATTTTTATCCTTAAACGGTTGCGCCACGTTTAAATCGTACAATTCTGAAACCGCTACGCTAGTTTCAAATCTTTCGACTGGACAAATTGATCAAGCACTGAGCCAGCATGAATCTAATACTGGATCAAATAAAGATTTGTTGTATTTCATGGAAAAAGGCGAATTACAACGCTTGAAAAAACATTATCCCGAAACGATTGCCACTTGGACAGAAGCTGATCAAATGATTGCACAATGGGAAAGTGAAGCAAAAATTAGTGGTGCGAAAGTTGGTCAAGCTGTTGGTTCGGTTATTGTGAATGATAAATTGCGTCGTTACGACGGTGAAGATTATGAAAAAGTGATGCTTTCAACACGTCTCGCGCTAGCTTATTTAGCCGCTGGAAAAACCGAAGATGCACTCGTTGAAATTAAAAAAACATGGGAGCGTGAAAATTTAATAAAAACACTCCATGAAAAAGACATCGACGAGGCTGAAAGCCAAGCCAGACAAAAAGGCTATTCAACTAAGTCGGAAGATTTAAAAGGCTATCCGATTGCCACTCTAAATAGCCCTGATGTTACCCGTTTAAAAAATGGCTATCAAAATGCGTTCAGTCATTATTTATCAGGTTTTTTGTATGAAGCGGCTGGTGAGGAAAGTTTGGCGGCGGCGAGTTATCGCACAGCTATTGAGCTACAATCAGATTTAGTGGTTTTAAAAGAGGGTTTGATTGGCATGGACAATCGTTTTGAAAAAACCACAATCGCTACCGTTACGCAGCAATTATTGCCTGTCACAAAATCAGCAGAAAAAAAATCTAAATCCAGCAAACAATCAAAAAAATCAGTAAAACAAATCTCTGTTGCTCCGATTTCTGTACCTGTCCAAACATCACCGTTTATCGCACAATCTAATGAAAGTGATGTGTTATTTGTCGTTGAAACAGGTGTCGCACCGTTTAAAAAATCAATCATGATTCCATTACCCATTCCTTACGCGGGTATTGTGCCAATTTCTTTCCCCGTTTTAGAATCAGATCCAATTTCAGCAAATAAAGCCATTTCAATCAGCTTGCCGAATAATTCGATCGAAAAATTAACAATGATTACGAGCATTGAAAATTTATCACGGCGATCACTTAAAGATAATTTGCCTTCAATTATGGTGCGTGCCGCAATTCGTGGTGCTGTTAAAGGTGCATCACAAGCGGCACTTTATAAACAAAGTCTTCTTGCGGGTTTGGTTGTGAATGCAGTAAATGTGGTTACTGAACAAGCCGATGAGCGTACTTGGGGCTTATTGCCTGCTGAAATTACTATTGCGCGTGTGAAACTCCCAGAAGGTCTATCAACTATAAAAATTCAAACATCGCAAGGCATGAAAGAAGTAACCGTAAATATTTCGGGCAAACACGTTGTGATTCCAATTCGTTTAATTGGAAGTTCGATTTACAACCTGCAAGCGGGTTTATAAAGCGATTTTTTTATAATTTTGATGGGAACACAAACATGGATAAAAATTCTTTTTTTAAATTGTGCTACTTCGCACTAATTACCGTTTTACTTGAAGGTTGTGCAACACAATCGTTGCCGCCACCTGCGCCTAATTCAATAGCGTCAAAAGTCATTTTATTGAATGAACTACCAAGAATTAGCATTTATGATTTACGCATGGTACCAATCAATGATTTTTTAGTAATTGAAGCAGAACTTGTTCATAACGATACGTTTTCCGACACAATTTTGAAAAATGCACCGTGGTTCACAACGCTTCCTGTTTTGATTGTTGGTGCCGCCGTGCAACCTATTTTTTCGTCAAGTGCTTCGAGTAATTCAATTCAATATCGTTTTCAATGGCTCGATAAAAATGGAATGAATGTTGGAAGCGAAGAAAGTTGGAAAGTGTTAAATTTCATTCCTTCTCAAGCAAAACATATTAGAGGTGTTGCAACATCAAAATATGCGATAGATTTCAAACTCGAACTTAAAAATAACAACTAGGGATAAAACTCATGATGGCAAATCGTACAAATATTTTAGGCATTGCAATCACTTTAACGGCAACGCTTGGCGTTTCAGGATGCGCTTCAAATCAACCTGCATTTTCTTCGGGTAACGTCAGTTATGGCGACACCAAAGCCGTTGAAACGTTGACCAACGAAATTGGTTTAACTGATTTTCAAATGATGGCTGAAACGATGACAAACTCACTTTTAACAAGTACGTTGATTGCCAGCAGCAGACAAAAACCAACAATCACAATTTCTGATATTAAAAACAAAACTAGCGAACACATTGATACTCGTGCAATTGCATTGAAAATCAGAACGCAACCTTCAACATCGGCACCAAGTAATGATTGGTTGTCAGCAAAGTGGCGTCCAATGAT
>CAIRCR010000478.1 GCA_903877065.1 uncultured Pseudomonadota bacterium | reverse complement strand
GTCTCCTCGATTCTGAGAAGCTGGTTGTACTTGCAAATCCTGTCAGTCCTGCTCGCAGAACCGGTTTTGATTTTCCTCGGTTATTTAACCGTTTAATTTGTACAACTCAGAATCTGTTAGAGCAACCGTCAATCCTGCGATAAAAGAACTTACCACTCTCTCTAATTCAACAACTGTTAGCCCATTAATAAAACTCAAATCACAAGCCGCGTAAACGCAATCATTAACTTGATCTTCGGCGGGAATAACAAACTTGATAAATGGGATCGAATTATTCACTTCATTGATGATTGATACCTTTGTTTGAAATGGTATCGTTTTACTGGCATCAAAAATACACGAAAAAGAAATGTATTTTGAAACAGGATTGATTGAAACCAGAATTGGCGCATCTACGTTACTAACTTCAAGATATAAGTTATCGTCTTCTATATTTGCGCCCCCAAGAAAGTGATCAAAAACTTTTTGCAAGTTTTCAATAGTGACATCACTTTCTTGCAAATTTACCAATTGTTTTGTAGGTGCTTTGTTAGTAAGAACTTTCAACTTATCTTTAGCCATAAATTAAATACCAGCCGCTGACTTCAACGCATCAACTTTATCGATTTTTTCCCAACTAAAACTGTCTTCATTGCGTCCGAAATGCCCGTAAGCTGCCGTCGTTTGATAGATTGGTCGCATTAAATCTAATTGCGCGATTAAACCTTTTGGACGCAAATCGAAAACATCACGAACGATTGCAACCAAACGAGTTTCGTCGAGTTTGCTTGTGCCGAAAGTTTCAACACTGATTGATGTCGGTTCTGCCACACCAATTGCGTAAGACACTTGGATTTCACAACGATCCGCTAAACCTGCCGCGACGATATTTTTTGCAACATAACGCGCCATGTAAGCCGCAGAGCGATCGACTTTTGACGGATCTTTGCCTGAAAACGCGCCGCCACCGTGACGCGCCATACCGCCGTAAGTATCAACAATAATTTTACGACCCGTTAAACCACAATCGCCAACAGGACCACCGATAATGAATTGACCTGTTGGATTGATGAAGTATTTGGTGTCTTTGTGTAGCCATTCTTTGGGTAAAACGTGCAAAATGATTTCATCCATCACCGCTTCATACAGTGATTTTGAGCTGATTTCTGGCGAGTGTTGCGTGGACAAAACCACCGCTTCAATGGCAACGGGTTTGTTATCTTCATAACGGAAAGTCACTTGGCTTTTTGCGTCTGGACGCAACCACGGCAACACGCCATTTTTACGCAATTCAGCTTGACGTTTCACAAGTAAATGCGAGTAAGTAATAGGTGCTGGCATGAAAACATCGGTTTCATTGCTTGCATAACCAAACATTAAACCTTGATCGCCCGCACCTTGTTCGTGACTGGCATCTTCATCAACGCCCATTGCAATATCTGCTGACTGTTTACCGATTGCGTTTAAAACGGCACAACTGTTGCCATCAAAACCCACTTCACCATTGTCGTAACCAATCTCGCACACCACTTTACGCACTAATTCTTCTGCATCAATCCACGCACTTGTCGTAATTTCACCCGCTAAAATTACCATTCCCGTTTTTACTAACGTTTCACACGCCACACGAGCTTTTGGGTCTTGGGTTAAAATCGCATCTAAAACTGCATCGGAGATTTGATCCGCAATTTTATCGGGGTGTCCTTCTGAAACAGATTCAGATGTAAAAATGAAATCTTTGCTCATGTCATTTCCTCTTGAAAAAATAAAACTTGAATACAAAAAAAGCTGCAAAAAAAGCAGCTTTTCATTGATGAAGATTGTTTATAGCCGCTTATAGACTGCCGCAATCATAACATTTAGACCTTTTTTTTAAAACCGCCATCAAAATTCTTCCCAATCATCACTCGACGCAGAAGGTGGCGTGACGGCGAGTTTACGCGGTGCTTTCATGGATACACTATTTTTGCGTTCAACAGAGTGTGATGCCTCGGCGCGATGTGATGAACTGCCCATTTTGAAATGTGAAACGGAAATCGACAAATTACGCGCTTGATCTTCTAACGCTTCTGCTGCTGCCGCTGATTGTTCAACTAACGCCGCGTTTTGTTGTGTGACTTCATCCATTTGCCCGACGGCTCTATTAACTTGTTCAATGCCGTGACTTTGCTCTGCCGATGCTGACGTAATTTGTGACATCATCGTGGTGACACCTTGAATGGAAGTCACAATTTCTCCCATCGTGTCACCCGCATTTGTTACCAATTTTGTGCCATTAACAACTTTAGTCACCGAATCATTGATTAAAATTTTAATTTCACCCGCTGCCGTCGCGGCGCGTTGTGCTAAATTTCGTACTTCAATTGCCACAACCGCAAAACCTTTACCTTGTTCGCCAGCGCGGGCGGCTTCAACCGCCGCATTCAACGCCAAAATATTGGTTTGGAAGGCAATGTCGTCAATGACTGAAATAATATCGCCAATTTTGCGAGATGCCTCGTTAATATCATCCATCGTGCGAACCACTTGACCGACAACGTCAACGCCACGTTCTGCGATAGTTGACGCATCGACGGCTAATTGATTTGCCTCTTTTGCATTGTCGGCGTTGTGTCTTACCGTCGAAGTGAGTTCTTGCATACTCGCAGCGGTTTCTTCCAAACTTGCCGCTTGTTCTTCTGTTCGATGTGACAAATCATTGTTTCCTGCCGCAATTTCTTGTGAACCTGTGCTGATGCTGTCTGTTGCATTTTTAATTTCTTGCACAATGGTTTTTAAACTTTCAACCGTCGCATTCGTATCGTTTTTCAATTGCCCGAATGTGCCTTCGTAATTACCCGTAATCGTTTGTGTCAAATCACCGTGTGACAAGGCATTTAACACTTGTACAATTTCGTTCAAACTGTCCGAACAGGTTTTAATTAACTGATTGATGCCTTGGCTAATTTGTAAAACAAAATCAGCTTTACCGACTTCACTGATTCGTTCAGAAAAATCACCCGCAACAATGGCTTCAATAATTCCTGCAACTTCTTTTTCAATGGCAACTTCATCGGTGCGATCGTGCCACTCTGCAACTGAACCTAAACGAAGACCTTGCGCGTTAATGACAGGACTTGCAACCACAACCAGTGATCGTCCGCCAATATCTATTTTAGCCGTGGCAGTTTGTTGCAAATGGGCAAGTAATTCTTTTTGGTGATCAGGATTTTTATGGAATATGTCAATGTTTACGCCCATCAAATTTGAAACATTAAAATCGGGCAATTCGGTGCGAATATCGGCTTCTGCATTGCTCAACATTTTCTCAGCCGATTTATTGAAATAGATAATTTTGCGATCTTCATCAGCGATAACCACGCTCGCACTCACGTTATCCAAACCAATTTTAAGTCGTAAATTTTTATCCGCTTCACGTTTTGCTTCTGCCGCATTGAAACCATTTTTTACCTGACTGGTTTTCAACGCGTCCAATACTTTCGAAATTTCATCACGTTTACGATTGTCAACTAGATGCTCATTATCCCCGCGCATAATCATTTCGGCAGTTACATTAAGCGGACGCACAATGGCTCGAAATAACGCAAGTCCCATAAAAATTGCAATGGTTAATCCGCTAACAATCAATGCAAGCGTGATGACGAATAAGCCTTCGTAATTTTTTTCAGCCGTTTCATAGGACTGTTTTGCAATATCCATTTGTAACCGTAATAATTTTTGAATATCTACAGCGACAACTTCATATTGTGGACTGACTTCTTTTGCAATGGTCTTATTCGCACGTTCAAAATTGTGCATTCGTAGCGCGTCGATTGTTTCGTTCAATCCGTCTTCCACAAATTTTTTGTAATTGTTTGCAAAATTTTCAGCAAGCACTCTTTCTTCAGGCGTTAGGCTTGTTGCCATATAACTTGCCCAAATCTGGTTAATTTCTTCGATATTTTTTTCAACGGTAACGTTGTTATCTTCAATTACATCGAGATCTTCACTAACAATTGCCGCCGTAATCAGTAACCGACTAGACATCAATACGTTTTGAACCGAACCAAGCTCAGACATTGGAACAACGCGATCAACATAAACCGTTTCTAAACTGTGGTTGCTGTCACCCATGCCGTGTAACCCCAACGCACCAATCGCGCACATAACGATTGCAAACGTAGCAATAACATAAGTAATTCGTTTTTGAATGGTGATATTTTTAAAAACATCCAATGCTGTAATTGCATTCTTTCGAAAAATATCACCATTTTCAATGCGCCAGCCGTTTGCTTTACCTGTTTTTAAAAGTTTGTAAGCGTGACTTGCTGTTTCAATTTGTGCTTTTGTGGCTTTGGTTCGCACACCCATATAACCAATGTGTTGACCATTTTCGTAATCAGGCGTGACGTTAGCTACAACCCAATAAGCACTGCCATCTTTACGCCGATTTTTAATTATGCCTGCCCAAGGGCGTTTCACTTTTAACGAATTCCATAAATCTGCAAAAACTTCGTCGGGCATATCTGGATGATGAACAATGTTATGCGGATAACCAATCAATTCTTGAGCCGTAAAGCCGCTCGTTCGAACAAAATCTTCATTCGCATAAGTAATTACACCGTCAAAATCAGTTTTTGTAACCATCGAATCTGTATCTAACAGTGAATTTTCAATGTCTGTTGGCTGAGTAGCTGTCATAAACGTGTTTCCGTAATTTGTTTTTATCGTTTTAAAAATTAAATACTGCAACAAAGCCGTTGCGAGGCGAATCAACGCAACGACTTAAAAAATTAAAGAACCTCAAAATTCTTCCCAATCATCACTCACCGTTTGAATTGCTACGGGTTTACTGTTCGATTTTATCGGCGAATTATTACGAGCAACACTATTTGACGACATCGCACGGCTTGACGAATTTCCCACGTTAAAATGCGAAACAGAAATCAACAAATTACGCGCTTGATCTTCTAACGCTTCGGAGGCGGCAGCAGATTGTTCAACTAACGCGGCATTTTGTTGCGTCACTTCATCCATTTGTCCGACGGCTTTATTAACTTGTTCAATGCCCTGACTTTGCTCGGCTGACGCGGACGTAATTTGTGACATCATCGTTGTCACCCCCTGAATCGACATGACAATTTCCCCCATCGTGTCACCCGCGTGCGTCACTAATTTTGAGCCATTAACCACTTTACTCACAGAATCGTTGATTAACGTTTTGATTTCACCTGCTGCCGTCGCGGCACGTTGCGCTAAATTTCGTACTTCAATGGCGACCACTGCAAAACCTTTGCCCTGTTCGCCTGCTCGTGCCGCTTCAACCGCCGCATTCAATGCCAAAATGTTGGTTTGGAAAGCAATATCGTCAATCACTGAAATAATGTCGCCAATTTTGCGAGAGGAATCGTTAATATCGTCCATCGTGTGAACGACTTGATTGACAACCTCAACGCCACGTTCTGCAATATTTGACGCATCGACGGCTAATTGATTTGCTTCTTGAGCATTTTCAGCATTGTTTTTAACGGTTGCTGTTAATTGCTGCATACTTGCGGCAGTTTCTTCCAAACTCGCCGCCTGTTCTTCGGTACGGTGTGATAAATCATTATTTCCCGCCGCAATTTCTTTTGAACCAGTGCTGATGCTGTCGGTTGCATCTTTAATTTCTTGAACAATCTTTTTCAAACTTTCGACGGTTGCATTCGTATCTTCTTTCAATTCTCCAAAAGTACCGTCGTAATTACCTGTGACCATTTGCGTTAAATCGCCGTGTGATAACGCATCTAAAACTTGCACAATCTCATCCAAACTGCCTGAACACGATTTAACTAAACGATTGATGCCTTCACTAATCAGCAACACAAAATCCTCTTTGCCTGTTTCGTTGATGTGTCCTGAAAAATCGCCCGCACTAATGGCATCAACAACCGCTGTAATTTCTTTTTCAATTGTCACTTCGGCAGTTCTGTCCTTCCATTCCGCCACTGAACCTAAGCGTTCACCTTTTTCGTTAATAATCGGATGAGCTAACACTTCCATAAAACGCCCACCAAGCGTAATTTTCGCACCAACCGCTTTATTCAAATTCGCTAACAATGCTTTTTGATGCTCTGGACGTTTGTGGAATGCGTCGATATTCGTGCCGAGTAAATTTGCAACACTAAAATTGGGCAAATCTTCACGAATATCGGACTCGGCATAACTTAATAATTCTTCGGCGGATTTGTTGTAATAAATAATATTGCGTGAGCTGTCTGCAATCACAACGCCTGTACTGACATTATCTAAACCGATTTTGATGCGTAAACTCTCATCTGCCATCTGTTCGTTCACAGCAAGCACAAAACCAGTTTTAAGCTGTGAAATTTTATAAGCATCGGTCACGACGGCAAATTCATCGCGTTTGGTATTGTCGATAAGTACGTCTTTCTCACCAGAAGCAGACGCAGCAAATAGTTTAAAACGCTTGAGAACGGCACGAGTTAATAATTCACCCATAAACAACGCCCCAAAAATTGCAAAACCTATCAAGATAACGAATATATTTCGGATAAAAATAAAATTGTCTTTTGATGTATCACTGATTTGTTTGGCAACCTCTATTTGCAGTTCAAGCAAATTGGTAAGCCCTTCCATAACAGGTGGAAAAGTTTGGCTAATTTGTTCAATAATAATTTTTTTTGTTAGAGGTAAATCGTTGGCTCGCAATGCGATAATCGCAGGTTTTAAGGCTTCTGTGACAAACACTTTTTTATCTGCGGCAAATTTATCGGCTAAGATTTTTTCTTCAGGGGTGAGATAAGTTGCGGTGTATTTTTCCCACAACTGAGAAATTTCAACGATATTTTTTTCAACTTGTTCAGTATTAGCTTCAATCAACGTTACATCGTTGGCGGCCGCGGTAATTAACAGCCGATTTTCCCATAAATGCCCTTGCATATCAGAAAGGTCTTGCATCGGAACGGTTCTGTTTTCATACAAATCTGCAAAAAATATCGTGTCGTCATAAAGCCCTTTTAAACCAACAGAGCCAATTAAGAGCATCACAGCTGCCATTGCGATAATCATCGTAAAAACGGATTTTCTGATGGTGATATTTTTGAAAAAATGCGTGACTTTGGTGAGCAACCCCGTTTTTGTCACTAGACCATTTTTAATGGTTAAACCGTCAGCTCTACCCTCTTTGAAAAGTTTGTAAGCGCGTGTTGCTTCATCAACTTGTTGACGAGAAGGTTTGACTCG
>CAIRCR010000477.1 GCA_903877065.1 uncultured Pseudomonadota bacterium | reverse complement strand
CTCCAAAGTTATAACTTTGTAGACAGTCAAAAACAGGCTAAAATATGCGTCTAAAATATCGTTTTTTGCCTACTTTGTAGACATCTGTTCCACTAATTGATTTAAGAGACAACAAATGCGCTTATTTGGCTACGCAAGAGTTTCAACCAGCAAACAATCACTCGATATTCAAATCGCTGCCCTGAAAAATGCTGGCGTACAAGATACTCGAATTTTTACTGATTCCATTTCTGGCAACCAAATTAACCGTGACGGCTTAAACACATTACGAGTCAAAATTGAAAAAGGCGATGTTATTTTAGTCACCAAGCTCGACCGCTTAGGGCGTGATACCGCTGACATGATTTCACTGATAAAAGAATTTGATGCTATCGGCGTTTCCGTTAGATTTTTGGATGATGGGATTAGCACGGAAGGCACAATGGGTAAGATGGTTGTCACCATTTTATCTGCTGTGGCACAGGCTGAAAGGCAACGGATTTTGGAACGTACCAACGAAGGACGAATTGACGCTAAATTTCGTGGTGTTAAATTTGGTAGGAAAAGAAGTGTTGATAGAAATAAATTGTTGGAGTTGAACCAACAAGGATTTGGCGCAACTGAGATTGCTACCAAAATGGGAATCGGAAGATCGACGGTTTATAAATTATTAAATGAAATTAGTCGCTTATGAAAATTCAAATTCCTTAGCGTACGTTTTCTCCCCGTTAGTATTGGAACCCCTAAACCCAAAATGCGCCTGATTCGTAGGGGCGAAATGCCAATTCTTAAAGATAAAAAAAGGGGAGCACCGAGAAAAAAGAGGGTGTTATCCGTATGATTGATAAAGTTGTTTTAGAATCCTGACGACTGTCTCATTCATTTCAAAATAAGTGTTTTGACCCTGTCCTACGTGCCCACCCTGCACAAATGTCGTGTGAGCGTGTATGTAAGCAATGAATATAAAGCGATATTTACTTTTTTAAATCATAGCGTTATCGTTTTTTGTTATCTGGTAAATCGGGCATTGTTTTCAAACAGTGCTAATTGATTTTTCACTTTATCCCAAGGCAACCGACGTCCTTTAAATTTCATTTTTTCATAAGCTGTTTTAGCTTCTTGCACTGTGATAATGCTCCTTGAGAGTAGTTCATCCATAATCCAAATTGTGCCTTTTACGTCAACGCGTTCTTGTTTAGCCATTGATCTTAATGGTTTATCCCCTGTTAATAAAGGACATTGCATCTGTTTGGCTAACACTAAAGCGAAGCAGTCGTAACGACTTGGTTTTGGGTAGACTCTTACTAATTGCAAGGCTTCAGCCATTGAATTAGATGATAATTCACTTAGTTTTAAGCCGTGATCAAGTAAATGACTATGGCTTTCTTCTAATTCATCTGCGAATAACAAATCGGGCACATGAAACTCGAATGGTAATGTGAAGAACTCCTTAATTAAGCCACCGTCTTCAATATCAATGAGGATATTTGCATCACTAATGAGTAACTGAATCAAAGTCTAACGTCCGTTGCTGATGAAATTGAATTACAGGTAATCCTAATAATTCGGCTGCTTTAGATTCTGAAATATACGATTCAGCTAATGCCCGATAAATCAACTGTTTGAACAATAGAGTATTTTCTGTCGGATAAGGGCGGTGGGGTTCACATTTACGCCAACCTTTAGCACTAAATAATTTAAGGAGACATTCAAAAGTCGTTTTACCAATGATGCCCGTTTGCTTGGCACGAAACAAAATACCTTGCATGCTTAAACCAAATTCATGTTTGAGAAAGTAAAGTTCACGCGGTTCCAAGTTTTGACGATGCTCGCCTAAGTGACTAATCAACGTGGATTTAGGTAGTAAAAACGCACCGGCAAAATGGTCGCACAGTTTTTCTTCATCGACCGTGTTATCTAGTCGATTCTTAAGCAAAAAATGCCCTAGTTCATGTGCTAGGGTAAATCGTTGACGATCGCCTACCCATTTACCGCCCACGACAATTAACGGAATAGTGTTTACAACGCTCGCTAAACCATCAAATTTCTGATCATTTTCTACTGATGTGGAAATGACCATGATACCTTGTGATTCGAGTGTATCAATCAAATCAGGTATGCAACCTAAACCCAAGTCCCAAGCATGGCGGATTGTTACAGCCAATTCTTCTATTTGCGATTGTGTACTGATCAATTCAGGCAAAGAGGTAGGCAAGCTAAACGATTTAATAGGTGAAATGGGATACAGTGCTAACAATTCATGCCAGCGTTCTGCTTGGTCAAAAATGTCCCCTTGAATTTTGTTTAAGTCTTTTTGACTTAGCGTGCTTTTTTTGCGGTATTCTGGGGGCTGCATTTCGATAACAGGTGGTCGAAAAAAATACTCTGTGCGTACACCAAGCAGTTTAGCTATTTTGATTAGTTGGCTCGATGAAGGAGTGAGTTTTTCTTTTTCAAACTTATTGATGGTAGTTTGACTTAAATCGGTTTGGTTGGCCAATACACGCAAAGACACGCCCGCCGCTTTTCGGGCTCGTTGTAAGCGTTCGCCGATCATGATGCTATTCTCCTAGGTTTACATTTTTATTATTTTTACATGCTAATGTAAACCTTTTTAGTATTTTTAACCAGTGATAAAAATGCCGATTGATGTAGGTTTAGCATTCAAATGAAATCAATCCTTTAATTTTTCATTAGCGAGAGTGTTGTGCTGTAAAATGGGCCGGCATAACTTGTGAGAAATGGAGTCAATATGAAGTTTTTAGACGGACTGGATAATGATCTACGAAAAGCGCTACTTGCTCAACTGCGTGATTTGTGGACACATAATAGTACAGCGCTTGAAGGCAATACGTTAACACTTGGTGAAACGGCTTTTATCTTGTCAGAAGGGCTTACTGTATCAGGTAGATCACTGAGGGAGCATCAAGAGATTTCAGGACATGCGTTTGCTATCGAGTTGCTCTATGGACTACTTAAACGCGAGACCCCTGTAACGCAGTCCGATTTATTTGAGCTACATCGCGCTGTACAGACATCTGTGGTCGTGGATATGTATCAGCCTATTGGTGCTTGGAAGCGCGAACCTAATGGCACGAATGCGTTAACTATGGATGGCAAGCCTACATTCATTGATTATGCTTCTCCCACCCAAGTACCTGCATTGATGAATGAATGGTTAGCTTTACTCAATCGCTCATTAGAAACGCAGCCACTCGATGAAAGTGACGCCTTACTCGCTTACAGTGAGTTGCATTTGTCTTTTGTGCGTATTCATCCTTTTGCTGATGGAAATGGACGTATGGCTCGTCTTATTGCTAATCTGCCCGTTTTAAACGCTGGATTTCCACCGATACTGATTGATAAAAACAGAAGAAGAGATTACCTCATGACGCTCTCAGCGTATGATCTTGAAGCGGGTTGTGCAAAAGTGGGTGAAACATTACTCCCAGCGTCTACGTTGAAAGAAGACTTCCAAGCATTTTGTGGTACATGTTGGCAAACATCGCTTGATGTCGTTACTGAGATTCGTGACAAGCAGAATGTAAGGAATGCCAATAAAGCGTAGTTAACAAACATATACCGAAAATTTTCCTAATGATGTGGAAAGGGTTTAATCCTTTCAAAACCATATCGCTCGAAGTCGCAAAGCATAAAAGCGAAGAGAGCTTAATCAAAATAAGTAGGTAAATTCAAATGTATACGCAATCAAATCAAAACAACAACAATAACCCACCCATGAAAGGTGACAAATTCGCTCACTTAAAACCGACATTCCGCACCCCATCATTGAGAATTTGAATATATCAAAACATACCT
>CAIRCR010000476.1 GCA_903877065.1 uncultured Pseudomonadota bacterium | reverse complement strand
GCAAAAATCGTCGATCATTTCGGCGAAAAAAAAGAATTCTTCAACTGAAGAAATTATGCGGAAGTAAATCCGCTATTACAACACAAGCGATACCATCTTAAATTCAGCTAAAAATTGTCTAGCCAATGGGGTCCACTATATACACCGATCAAGAAATATGTATTCCTGCTGCATCTATCGTTCAAAGATTGAGTGCAAAAGATGGTTCTTTTTATGAGTTCAAAAAAGAATACACTCAATACAACAACCTTTCTAATTATGAGTTATTAGAGTTAATACGCGATAATTTTTATCCAAATCAATCTATTGATGAAACCGCATATAGCATGGGGGTTGATAGTTTTGATTTAAGAACATATAAAATTGCTGATTTTTCACATGAAAATCAAGATGCAATCGCTGCAACAATAGCAATTATTTTTGTTGTTATAGTGTTGTTTGTCGCACGATATAAAATAATCTCAGGAATTAAATCTATGTTTGAAAAATTAAAATCTAATTGGAAATATATCGCCGCAATGGCTTTTGTTGCTTCGCCTTATTTTGTTTTTGTTGACAAAAATTACGAAGATTGCATTTTAAGTCATGTGAAAAGTGGAATGTCGAATGATGCGACTTATGCGATTAAAGATGCCTGTAGAAAAAAGCACGGATAGTAAAATAAATTTAACAAACACAAAAAAAGTTTGTTCCATCTAAAAGCTAAAAAATTCACAACACAAAATCCCCGATGACTAAGCTACTCACCTCCGCTACAGTTCAACTCCTAACCGTTTAGCACCATGTAACTTGGATAATTTTTTATCAAACGTATGCAAAACTAAACGCTTACGCTGTGCATCATTCAGAATCAAACAATCAGCAAAACCTGCATTACTCGCGCTAAATATCGTCAACACATTATTCAAATTTTCAGCATCATCCAAATGAATGTTCGGATTTCTCATCAGCGTTTCCAACGCAAAAATGATTTGTTCTTTGGTGAAGTCATAAGCACTTTCTAAAACCCAAACCGTTTCAATTAAAACAATTTTACATACCCAAGCATCGCCGTAATTAACAATCAAATCGCGTGCCTGTTGACATTGTTCTTCTGCATCAGGGTCATCAACCAGCACTCGTACTAAAACATTTGTATCAATTGCAATCATTAAATCGTTCCAGTGCTTTGCTTGAAATTGCCCGTTCCATCTCATCAAGTGAAACGCCTTTTTTTGCTTTTAAAATGCCAAATAAATCTTGAATGGTATTTGAAGGCGTTGCGTTTTGTTTTGGTTCGTCTAATAACGTTAAGATGCCGCGTCGTCCTGCGGGTAATGGTTCTGGTGAATGAACATAACCATTAGCATCAATTTCAACTTCTATACTGTGTAGCATTCTTATTACCTCAAAGTTTTTTGGGACATTAGTTGTGCATCAATAAAATTGTTAGGGGGTAACGAAATCACAGAACAAAATCCCCAACGACCAAACTACTCACACCATTGAGTTGAATTGAAAACTCGGGTTTGCTGTCTGCATTGGTGCTGCCGTAAAGAATATGACTTGTTTCATCAAAACGTAATTGTCCCGTTGCATCAGTTTTATTGAAGGCTTGGCTTGAAATGAATTTAAACAATTGGTCACTTGCTAATTTGGTATTAGCATCAATCGCAGAAAGATCGATTTTATCTTTTTCGCTGTGTTTGAAGTCGGTAATGGTGTCACGGGTTGTTGCTGTTGTGCCAGAATCTTTGACGCTGTTGAATTTGAAAATATCTGCTCCTTTACCACCTGTTAAGGTGTCAGCACCTAAACCACCGACCAGCGTATCATCACCAGCTAAACCTAACAGTTTATCGGCTTTAGCTGTTCCAGTTAGCGAATCATTCCCAGCAGAAGACGTTGTGCTTGGTTTCGCAATGGTTACGGCTACTGTTAGCTTACTTTTTACATATTCATCATTTCCTGCACCGTCAATGTAAGAAATTGTCGCCCAAATTTTTTTCCCTAACTCATCTGAAGTTATTGTCAAAGGCGTGCTATCGGAAGATAAAATAAATCCATCGGTTTCCCATTGATAACTAAATT
>CAIRCR010000475.1 GCA_903877065.1 uncultured Pseudomonadota bacterium | reverse complement strand
TTTGTCATTTACCTTTGAATTATTTGCATAACCACTTAGGCTTTCACTCGATAAATGCGCGTAACGCAAAACCATCTTTAAATCCGACCAACCACCCAATTCTTTTAAAATGTGCAAAGGTGTTCCATTTTGAACGTGCCAGCTCGCCCATGTGTGTCGCAAATCATGATAGCGAAAATCCTTAATTTCAGCACGCTCCAACGCTTTACGCCATGCCTTTGTGCTTAATTGATGGATTTCATTGCCTTTATATGTAAAAACATAAGTGTCATGAGTTCCGATTTGCGCTTTAATAATTGCCATTGCATCAGCATTAAGCGGCACGGAAATGGACTTATTGCCTTTTGCTTGCTCTGCATGAATCCATGCACAACGCCGTAGCATATCAATTTGCGACCATTGCAAACCTGTCACGTTTGATGCCCTTAAACCCGTAGTCAGTGTAAATCGCGCCATTATTGCCAGATGCTGTGGCAATTCATCAATCAATTTGTTCGCTTCATTCTTCGTTAGCCATCTTGTGCGCCCACTGCTTTCACGCAGCATTTTAATTGGCGGCGCATTATCCAGCCATTCCCAGTCATTAACGGCAGTATTTAAAATCGAGCGTATCAAAGCAATTACACGATTCACTGTGCCATTACTAGCACCTGTTGATTGCTTATGCTGTTTAATTACTTCAATCATGGTTCGATTAACTTCATCAAGTCGCTTATCGGATAAATGCTGATTCAAGTAACGCAGAATTTCTTTGTCTGTGCGTAGGCTTTTTTTATGTCCATTTTCATTAAGCCAACGAACCACAGCCTCTTGCCATGAGTGCGATACTCTGTCGCCTACGTTTTTGACACGCCACGATTGAGCTTTGAGTTTGTCGTGGAGTTCTTGTGCTTGCTTTTTGTCGTTAGTCCGAGCAGATTGGCGTATTCTTCGCCCGTTTGCCGCAATGAAGTCGATGTAGTAACACTCACTTCTGTCGTCTTTTCTTTTGTAGATTGCCATGCTGTGCCTCTGGTGTTGTCTGCTATCAACCGCAAACCGCCTTGATTAGCATACTTCTCTGTTATAGCGGCTACAAGGTGTTCTTTTATAAAAACCCAACGCCGCCCAATTTTCGCCCCGCTTACTTTTCCAGCCAATGCCAACGACCGCATTGTTTCGGGGTGTATTTTTAAAAAATCAGCCGCTTGTTTTAAGTCGAATGTCGTCATTATTTTTACCAAAAAAAAAGCCCCACGCCTAAACGCAGGGCATAAAAAAACCGCGTTTAGCGGTGTGAATGTCTAACTTTGAAGGTCGGCAATTATCATCTTTAGCTGATTTGATATTTTCGGATTGTACTCGTCAGCTAAACGCGTCAACAGCGCAATCTTATCGTTAAGGTCATCAACGGCGCGTGGCACAGTGTCCAATCCTTGCAAATGACTAATTACGTTTTCTTTGGCATCATCGAAAATCTTGTGAACCGCAAAGTAACGCGGGTTTAGGCACTTAGGTTTTCTCAAACTGGTTTCAAAATCTTCAATTTCAGTAGTTTCCGAAATAGAAACAACTGGTTTTTTCATGTGTTTTTCTTGAAATGCACGGCATATTTTCAGTGGATCGGCTAGTTTTTCGTTTTGCTCTAAAGCACTTTTTTCTATAATCAGCGCGGGTTGCACGGCTTCAACTGGCGTTTTATCGATTTGCTTTAAAGCGCTTTTTTTGAATCCATAATGTGTAATCCCATAATCAGTGATAACAAATTTGTTATCAATCTTTTCAATGCAGTTCGCTTCAACTAATTTTTGAAGCGGTGCATATTGTGTGGTTTTGCGTGCGTCAACGCCTAACGCTTCTCCAACTTCTCGACCCGTCATGCCGTCGATATTTTTAAACAGTAACTCAGCTATTTTTTGTTTCATGTTTTTTCTTTTCTCGTTGTCGTAGTGAATCGTCTAGTTTCTTTTTTCTGAATTCAGTGTCGTTAGCGTATCTCGCACGCAGTCGAGATGTGATAATTTCTCTATTCTTGTGATACTTTTCACGCTCTTTAGCTCGCCTTTTTTCTCTGTTTCTCGCATAAAGAGCGCGGTGATATTCTCGAAGGCTATCATTACGCCTACTTCTTCGCTTTTCTTTGTGTCGCTGTAAAATAGTTTTTGATTTGCTTTTAATATCACTATTTTTCACAACAACACGCGGTAAATCATCATCAGCATCGGGCGGTTCAGGTATTGATTTTCGCCGCAATGGTTTTACTTGTTTGAGTGCGTCAATTTTTAACGCCAATTCAGCTACGTTCATAATTAAAATGGAATGTCATGGTCTTGTTGCTGTGCGTTATGTGCCGCGACGGATTGACGATACGCTTCATGCGGTGGCACATAAGCTGGTTGTGGTGGTGGCGCGTAACTTTGAACGGGTGCGGGTTGTGGTTGCGGGTTGTCTGATTTTTTACCGACTAAATCTAAAATGTTAGCATTCACTTCAAGTGCAAAACCGTCTGTGCCATCGTTCTTTTTGTATGTTGACGTTGTGAGTTCGCCTGATACGAAAATCTGTTGACCTTTTTTCAGATAATCTTTTAACGACCCTTCAGCACGTTTTCCCCATAAAACAACACGAACCCATTGTGTCGCTTGCTTGTCGCCAAATCCAGTTGTGTTGGCAACCGTGACATTTAAAACCGCTTGCCCCGAAGGCAAAAATCTAACCTCAGCATCTCTGCCGATATTGCCGCAAAATGAAAAAATGTTACTCATAAACTATCCTCAAAATTGTAT
>CAIRCR010000474.1 GCA_903877065.1 uncultured Pseudomonadota bacterium | reverse complement strand
CCAAGATATTGTTATGGGAACTGTGCATGGCATGATGGTAAACGGCGATCTTGTGACTGAAATGCAACGTGATACAAGTACCGACGCGGTTTTAAATAGGGTAGAATCTACTCAAGTTATCGGAGCTAGACACTCCTTTAATCCAACATTCAGCGACCTAACCGCGTGAAAATGGCAGAGATTCTGTGTGTTAATTATCACACAAATTGCGTGCCACTATCAAAAAATCAGCATCTTGCTGAACCGCGTAACGGTTGTTTCATTAACTTAATGGACAACTAAACTCAAATGACAATCCTAAAAATAGGCGATTTGCCGCCTCAAACAAAAACAACCTTTGAAGAATTAACCGCACACCTACCCGATGCTAAAGCGACAGCGGATGCGCGTGAAGTTTCATGGCAAACCGCGTTAAACAATCATCGGCAACAATCGCAAACGGTATCATTAAGACGCATTAACGGCATGGGGAAACTTAAAGAGGTTTTTCACATGATTAACACGATTCGATATAATAGCGGCGTGGCTATCTCGACGGAGAAAAAAGCGGATTCATTACCCGCCTGCCACAATCCAAAAGTAATGAATAATCCACTAATGACGGATTCCACAAAATGATAAACCAACACTCACACAGCATAGCTAACACACTCGCTCAAGTCGGTATTGATTACGACAAAGTGAGCAACCGCCTAGCCTACGACACACACGGCAAGCCTATTTCAGGACGCATTGCATTATCGAAAAAAGATGCTGAAGCGAATCCGTATATTTTCGTCAATCACTTTGAAGTTAGCGGCAAACCTTACTTTTCAATCGTTGCGAAAAATCACAAAGGCGACAGCGCAATCTTTGACAGCTACAAAGAAACGCGCGGCGATATTGATTACGTTCCGATTAAATTCACGCCCAAACCCAAACCACAACAAATCAAAGAAAAACCGCTATTCCAACGCGCATTACAGGCGTTTGAATCGGCGACCAGTGCAAACGTATCAACTCACGATTACGCGGTTAAGAAAGGCATTAACGGCGATTTGTTGGACATTCGACGCGGCGGTTTTAATTTCGAGTATGACGGCTTCAATTATGCCGATTGCTTGATGGTTAAGTATTTCGGAATTGATGGCGAATTGCGCGGTTTTCAATTTATTGATGCAACGGGCAGAAAGCGCAATTTAAACCAATTTGACGGCGGCAAAAGTGGCGCGTTTATCGTCATTGGCGATGCTGAAATGGTGCAATTTGGGGCGATATTTCTGGAAGGTTTAGCCACTGGCTTGAGTGCGTATCACAGTGAAAAATTAAACCCGAAGAATTTACCCGTCATTGTCTGTTTAGACGCTCAAAACATGAAAGCCGTCACGATGGCACACGCGGCGAAATATGGCGCGGATACCGTCAACATTTACGCGGATAACGATTACAAAGAAGGCGAAGGCAACACGGGCAGATTTATTGCAGTTGAGATTATGCGTGCATTGGGTTTGAAGTCGTACATTCTGCCAATAATTGACGGCAACGATTGCGTTAAATGTGACTTCAACGACACAGACGAGTTTAGAAAATACGGCTACGGCACAACCAAAATTGATTATTTAACCGTGCTGACTAAATACGCTCAAAAAACCTCACTCAATAAATTACTGATGCGTTTGGCTTATGCGGTAGCTGATACCGTCCCATTCAAAAATTCCATTGCTGATGCGGTGGCAATCGTCACGAAAGCGGCAACAGAGCGCGGCTTAGATGTTGCCATTACGGCAGAAAAAATCATCAGAAAATCAATCAACAAACGCATTGCACAATCAAAACTAAGCTACCGCCTAAACGATTTATCCACCACATGGCGGCATGATGCCAATGATTTGGTCAATCAGCAGATCGTTAATTATTACGAAATGACCAGCGCGGCATGGTTAGACAATCGCGGCAAAGGTGCGGGTAAAACTGAGCTGATGGCGTTACGAATAGCTAAATTGGATTCATGCGCCTATATCACGCACAGAACGGCATTAGTTGACGATGCGTGCAACAGATTGGAGTTATCGCATTACAAAGATGGTGACCGACACGCTGACAAAATCGGCTTGTGTATTAACTCACTTCTTAAGTTTGCATCGGCTGTTAGATACAAACCGCTATTTTTTGACGAAGTGCGTCAACTGCTCGAAACCGTTATAAGCAGTCCAACGATTGATGGACGGCAACCGTTGCTTGATTGCTTAAAAAGTATTTTAGCCGACTGCCCTAGCTTGCATCTTGCTGATGCTGACCTTAACGACTTTACCGTTGAGTTTTTCAAACGTCACGCGCCGCACCTACAATTTAATTTACTCGAAACAACCACCAAACCACACACAGCAAACCATTATTTGCTTGAAAACTTAGACGCGGCAAAGCACGCAGTTTTAAAAGATTTGAATAATGGACGGCGCGGTTTAGTTGGTTGCACCAGTGAAAAAGAGGCGCAGAAAACACATAAACACCTGATAAATAACGGTATTGACGCTGACAAACTTTTGTTAATTCACGGCGGCAACAAAGGCGACACAAGACAAGCGGCATTTTTAGCAAGTATCAATGCAGAGGCTCAAAAATACGACTGCATTATTTACACGTCTGTTTTGGGCAGTGGCGTTTCAATCGTTGTGCCTGAGTTTGAGTTTACTTACCTGCTCAACAGCAACGTATTACCTAGCAATGAGTCTCTACAAATGCTCGCACGCAACCGATGCGCTAAAGATGTTTATGTCGCCTTTGGTAATCAGTTGAATGCAAACCGCGTCACTGACTTAGAAACACTCAAAAATGGCGCACTTGAGAAAGTAAGAAACTTTGCATCAGATAACGGCATCAGCTTTGAGAATGATGTTTTAAACGAATTGGGCTTGATGCAGTGCGAAACATTGGCGAAATTAAATGCCGACCTTAACGACTTTCAAAATAACTTTTTGACCCTGGCAGAGATTGAGGGGCGGCAATTTACACGTCTTTATGGTGAATGCGAAAAAATCAAAGGACTAGACAAAGAAGTGAAGACTGAGGCTATTAAAGCCATTCATGCCGCGCCTATTGTCGATGCCAATGAATACAAATCACTCAAGCGATTAAACGCCACCACTCAAGAACAAACCCATTCAATCAAACGATTTGAAGCCGTTGAAATGACGGGATTATCGGCTGACAAGATA
The DNA here is from genome assembly GCA_903877065.1 of uncultured Pseudomonadota bacterium. GTDB lineage: Bacteria > Pseudomonadota > Gammaproteobacteria > Methylococcales > Methylomonadaceae > UBA10906. The sequence continues at coordinate 344 of CAIRCR010000474.1, read as the reverse complement.
GCCATTGATGACGTTGAAAACTTTGTTGATGGCGATTATTCGCGCTTGAAAAACTACGAATTGATTGATGCCGATACGGACATTTTGAAAACCCAAGACAGAGCCAACTTTGAAACTCGCAACAAACAAAAATCACTGGTATCACGTCAAAAGATATTCAAGGAATTCTTGAAACCGTTATTTGCGGCAAATGAAAAAGGCATCGGCAAAGCTGACTTCCAGAAAGCGTGCAAAGTGCTGAAAAAATATCACGCAGAGCTGGCGGGCGAATTCGGTAATTACAACAAAGAAAACTTCATCAGGGCAGGGGCAACAGTCGGTTATTTCTGCGACAAAATCGGCTT
>CAIRCR010000473.1 GCA_903877065.1 uncultured Pseudomonadota bacterium | reverse complement strand
GTTCGACTACTTAATATTTTAGTGAAAGATAAAAATATTGGTAAACGTATCGTTCCCATTGTGCCTGATGAATCGCGTACGTTTGGTATGGAGGGCATGTTTAGACAACTTGGTATTTGGTCACAAGTTGGGCAGCTTTACACTCCACAAGATGCGGATCAGCTGATGTTCTACAAAGAAGACAAGCACGGTCAAGTCTTGCAAGAAGGGATTAACGAGGCAGGCGGTTTGTGTGATTGGATTGCCGCAGGAACGGCCTATTCAACGCATAATGTACCCATGATCCCGTTCTATATTTTCTATTCGATGTTTGGTTTCCAACGTGTTGGCGATTTGATTTGGGCAGCGGGTGATCAACGCACACGCGGTTTCTTATTAGGCGGAACAGCGGGACGCACCACGTTAAACGGCGAAGGTTTGCAACATGAAGATGGTCACAGCCATTTAATGTCTGCAACTGTGCCAAATTGTATTTCTTACGATCCGTCTTACGCTTACGAGGTTGCGGTAATTATTCAAGACGGTTTGCGTCGAATGTATGTTGATCAAGAAGATATTTTTTATTACATCACGCTCATGAATGAAAATTACATTCACCCCGCCATGCCAAAAGGTATTGAACAAGATATTTTGAAAGGGATGTATTGTTTCAAACAAGGTGAAAAAAGCAGTAAAAAACACGGAATGCGTGTGCAATTATTGGGTTCGGGTTCGATTTTCCGTGAAGCTGAATTTGCCGCTGATTTGTTGCGCGACGATTGGGGTGTTGAATCTGATTTGTGGAGTTGCACGAGCTTTACTGAATTGGCGCGTGATGCACAAAGCTGTGAGCGTTGGAATCGTTTGCATCCAACTGAAACACCCAAACAATCACACGTTGCACACTGTTTATCGAGTTCAACTGTCCCCGTTATTGCCGCGACCGATTACAACCGCGCTTTCGCCGATCAAATTCGCTCTGAAATCAAAGCCCCTTACACCGTTTTGGGAACTGACGGTTTTGGACGCTCTGACACGCGCGAAAAATTGCGGAGTTTCTTTGAAGTGAATCGTTATCACATTGCCGTTGCCGCACTGAAAAGTTTGGCAGACAACAGTCAATTTGAATTGGCAAAAGTAGAAGTAGCGATTGCAAAATATGGCATTGATGCAAATGCAGCTGCGCCTTGGTTGAGATAAGGGAAGGACGAAACGATGAGTAAATTAGTCGAAATTAAAGTCCCCGACGTGGGCAATGTGCATGATATTGATGTCATCGAAGTAACGATTCAAACGGGCGATGTCATTGAATTGGAACAAACCGTTGCAACACTCGAAACGGATAAAGCCAGCATGGATTTACCCGCAACGGCTTCGGGAACGGTTCAACAAGTTCACATTAAAGTTGGCGATAAAGTGAACGAAGGTTCGTTGATTGCAACGGTTTTAGTTAATGACGAAGCCGCCGCTGCTCCAGAACCCGTTGCTGAAGTTGCTCCAGCACCCGTTGTGGCTCCTGTTGCCGTTGCTGAAAAGCACATCCCCCCTGCCCCCCTTCAAAGAGGGGAAAGCAACAGCTCACCTTCTTTTCCGTCTTTTAAGGTGGAAGCCGTAGTGACGGCAGAAGGAGAGTTTGAGAAGGGGCTTGCTTTAAAAGCACACGCCTCTCCTGCCATTCGTTTGTTTGCGCGAGAATTAGGCGTTGATTTAAGCCAAATCACAACAGCAAGCGGTCGCAAAGGTCGGATTTTAAAAGATGACGTGAAATCGTTTGTCAAAAAAATTATGGTTGAAGGTATCAAATCAAGTGGCGGCACAGCGATTCCTAAAATTGCCGTTCCTGATTTTTCAGTGTTTGGCGACATTGAAGTTAAACCATTAAGCAAAATTAACAAACTAACGGGTCAGCACATGACCAGCGTTTGGCTCAATTTACCGCTGGTGACGTATCACGATGACGTTGATATTACTGAGATGGAAGCCTTTCGCGTGTCGCTCAATTCGCAAAAAAATGTCGAAGTAAAATTCACAGGGTTGTTGTTTATCATGAAAGCGTTAGCCGCCGCGATGCAACAGTTCCCACGTTTTAATTCTTCGCTTTCCGAAGACGGCGAAAGTTTGATTTTCAAAAAATACTTAAACATTGGCATTGCTGTTGACACGCCAAATGGTTTGGTTGTGCCAGTATTTCGTGATATTCCAAATAAATCACTCAAACAATTGGCAATTGAACTCGGTGAAAAAAGCGAAAAAGCACGCGCTGGAAAATTAACCGCTGGCGATATGCAAGGCGGTTGTATGAGTATTTCGAGTTTGGGTGGCATCGGTGGCAAAGCCTTTACGCCGATTGTGAACGCGCCAGAAGTTGCCATTTTGGGCGTAACAAAATCAACAATTCAACCTGTTTGGAACGGTAAAGAATTTGAACCGCGTTTAATGTTGCCACTCGATTTAACTTACGATCACCGCGTGATTGACGGTGCGGAAGGCGCACGGTTTATGGAAGCTGTGAAATACTATTTAAACGACGTGCGTCGTTTGATCGTTTAGGAGAACGTAATATGAGCGAAAATTTACAAACAGAAGTGGTTGTTTTAGGCGGTGGTCCTGGTGGTTACAGCGCGGCGTTTCGAGCGGCAGATTTAGGTAAAAACGTCGTTTTAGTTGAGCGTTATCCTGTTTTGGGCGGCGTGTGTTTGAACGTCGGTTGCATTCCGTCAAAAGCCCTTTTGCATTTAGCGCACACGATTCACGAGGCAGAAGAATCTGAAAACTTCGGCGTGAAATTTTCCAAGCCCGAACTCGATATTGACAAAATTCGTGCCTGGAAATCGAGCGTCACAAAAGGTTTGAATGATGGGCTTGGTGCGTTGGCAAAACAACGCAAAGTCACCGTGATTCAAGGTGTCGGAAGTTTTACGGGTGCGAATACGTTGGTGGTTGGTGAAACAACCGTCACCTTTGAAAATGCGATTATTGCCGCAGGTTCACAAGCAACCGAAATTCCCGTTTTTCCCAACGACGACCCGCGTCTTTGGGATTCAAGCGACGCGCTGGCGTTACCATTTATTCCGAAAAAACTGTTAATTGTTGGCGGTGGAATTATCGGACTGGAAATGGCGACGGTTTATCACGCACTGGGTTCTGAAATCCACGTTGTCGAATTGATGGAGCAAATCATTCCTGGTTGTGACAAAGATTTGGTTACGCCGCTGTTCCGTAGAATCAAAAAACAATACAAAAATATCTGGCTCGAAACCAAAGTGACTGCGATTGACGCACAAACTGACGGTTTGAAAGTGTCATTTGAAGGCAAAGGTGCGCCTGAATCTGAAATTTTTGATGCCGTTTTAGTTGCGGTTGGACGTAGACCGAATGGCAAAAAAATCGGTGCTGAAAATGCGAGTGTTGCGGTTGATGACTACGGTTTTATTGCCGTTGATAAGCAACAACGCACCAACGTTTCAAACATTTTTGCGATTGGCGATATTGTCGGGCAACCGATGCTCGCACATAAAGCCGTACACGAAGGCAAAATTGCTGCCGAAGTGATTGCGGGGCATAAATCGCATTTCGACGCGCTGACCATTCCATCGGTCGCGTACACCGATCCAGAAGTTGCGTGGATGGGTTTGACCGAAAATCAAGCCAAAGCGCAAGGCATCGAATACGAAAAAGGCGCGTTTCCATGGGCGGCAAGTGGGCGTTCACTCAGTACGGGACGCAAAGAAGGTTTGACCAAAATTCTGGCTGACAAAGAAACGGGGCGCATTTTAGGCGCGGGAATTGTCGGCTCGAATGCAGGGGAATTGCTTGCTGAAGCGGTTTTAGCTCTCGAAATGGGCGCAGATATGCAAGACATTAGTTTGACCATTCACGCGCATCCGACCTTGTCTGAAACCTTTGCTTTTGCCGCTGAAATGATTGAAGGCACGATTACGGATTTGTATGTGAAAAAAGGGTAGATTTTTTACGATGTAATCAATTTAAGCAGGCTGTTAAACACATCCTGCTTAATTTTTAAGGATACAAAAATGGACTATTTATTAACAAGTACGGCTGCTTGTATTGCACTTTCAGCATCAGGGATTTTCTTTTTAACGGGCTTAATAACTGGCGCGTGGAAATATGCCTGTATGAGAAAAAGCCCTAAATTTGAAGCTCCTTTTTATGTCAATACAGCTCACAGAGCCGCGTTGTTGTACGCTTTTGCGGCTCAATTGATTGCAGTTTTTGCCACATTAAGCGCATTTTCAAATTGGGTAAATATCGTGGCAACGATTTCGCCATTGCTGTTTTTTGCTATTGGCATTATTCATTACATTCAACTTGGCTTAACGACTGAATCAAATAATAGTTTGCGCGATTCAACCGACGTGGCAAAAGATTATATGATACTCAATGTGTTAGCCGTCGCTGAAATTGGTGGTTTTACAGTTTTACTGTTGGGATTTTTTGTACGTTTGTTTAATTCTTAAAAATGAACACATTAAGTTACTTAGCTTTTGAAGCAAACACGCGAGAACAAACAAATGAACACATAAAGTTATCCGCTTTTTGAAGCAAACACGAATCATCGACAACAACAATAAAAATAATAATAAGAATGATGTCAAAAAAAATCACTCAACACCCATTTCCCAACTACTTTCTGCCAATTTTTGTATTGGCGATAACTTATTTTCTCGCTGGACAATTGGGCAATTTACTCGCCATTCCACCCAATTTTTCGACGGTTATTTTTCCATCATCTGGTATTGCTTTAGCGGGTGTTTTACTTTACGGCAAACGTGCAGGCGTGGGCATATTGCTCGGTGCATTTTTTCTTAATTACTCGCTCCTCGTCACGGAAAACGACTTGTCAGAAAATTTTAATTCTGCACTCGTCACATTCGTGATTACCGTTGGCTCAACACTTCAAGCCGTTGTCGGTGCGTATTTAATTGAACGATTTGCGGCAACGGGTGGCATTTTGACCAGCAAAAAAAATATCTTGTTATTTTTCTTTTACGGCGGGCTTATCAGCACGTTAGTGAACTCGATATCGTCGGTTTTGTTGTTGGTTGGCGTACGGCAAATTCCCGTCGAAAATATCCTCTCAAATTGGCTTTCGTGGTGGATTGGCGATGCGTTGGGCATTATTATTTTTGCACCGCTGTTTTTGATTTGGTTATCAAAAGAAAATTCCATTTGGCAAGGCAAAAAATGGGAAATCACATTACCCATTTCACTCCTTTTTGTTATCACGGTGATAGCGGTTTTTTATGAAATAAAAAACAGTGATGAACGAATGAAAATAGAATTTGAGCAACGCGCAACAGAATTAAGCCTTGTATTGGAATCATCAATTAACACAAAGTTAAATGCTTTGCGCTCTTTGCATAATTTTTACATTTCATCATCGGATATTAACAGAAACGAATTCCGAACATTTGCAACAGAACAATTAAAAAATTTTAAAGGCATTCAAGCCATGCAATGGGTTCCGATTGTTTTGGCGGCAGATAGAAATGCCTATGAAAAAAGTGTGCAAAACGAAGGCTTTCCCAATTTTCAAATTACCGAACGTGATGCGAACAATCAAATGGTTCGTGCTGGAGATCGTGATGTGTATGCGTCCGTTAATTTTAATGAACCCTATCAAGGCAATGAAATAGTCAACGGTTACGACAATTATTCTGAACCGTTACGCCGTAAAACCCTTGAACAAGCAAGAGATGGCGACGATTTAGTTATGAGCCAGCCTATTAAATTGGTACAAGAACAAGGCGATAAAAATGGCATTCTCGCGTTTATGCCCGTTTATCAACCGAATTTACCGCACGAAACCATAGTAGAACGCCGAAATGCAATTGCAGGTTATATTGTCGTGGTATTTCGTATGGGCGACATGATGACGGAGACATTCAAAAATCGGAATTTAAAACACTTAACGTATCAACTTATTGATATCAGCAACGACAATGTGGGCGATCAAATGTTGTTCACCAATAATGAACAGGAATTTAAAGCCGCACGATTACGCGAATACGCACGAAAATTTATGAGCGTCAGTACAATCAATCACGGTTACAATTTTTGGCAGTTTGAAATTGTGCCAACGCCTGATTATTTGATTGAACACCGTTCTTCAAACATTTATTTGATTTTAATGACGGCATTCATATTGATGATCATAACGATAATGGATGCGCTAATGACTGCGATTCGTGACAACGAAAAAGAAACACGAGCGCAAGAACTCGCTTTATCGTATGAAAAAAACAGAATTTTAGACATTCAAGTTAGCCAAATGCAAAAGATAGAAAGTATCGGGCGACTGACTTCTGGCATGGCGCACGAATTTAACAATATTTTGGGTTGCATCATTGGCTATAACGAGATGAATCAATATGTGAGTGAAGACATGACAGAAGAAAATTTAAAATCTGAACTCAATAACAACATTCAGCAAGTGAGTTCAGCCGTCAAACGCGCGGAAGATTTGATTAACAAAATGCTCGCTTATTGTCGCCAAGATGAACCTAAAAACAAAATGGATGTGCAACCCACGCAAGCGGTGATTAAAGAAGCGTTAGAAATGTTACGCCCTGCTTTGACGAGCCGAATCCAAATTCAATTTATAGGCACTTGTCATATCAATCAAGAAGATTGCAACACTTGTGGAATAAGAAATAATTGCAAAACAAACATTCAAATAGACGCGATAGATTTACAGCAAATTTTGACGAATTTACTGCTAAATGCACGGGATTCGATTCAAGAACAAACTGGTGTTATCAACATCTCGTTAACATCAACGCATGAAAACTCGTTTTGTGTCGCGTGTGCCGCGCCTGTGGACGGTGATTTTATTCAATTGAGCGTGTCCGATAATGGTTTGGGCATCGAACAGAAAATTATTACGCGGCTTTTCGATCCTTTTTTTACCACCAAACCGCAAGGCGAAGGCACGGGATTAGGCTTATCGGTAATGAGTGGGATTGTGCATCGAGCTGGTGGGCATATTTTTGTTGAGTCCCGTCAAAATCAATCCAATCACGGCACAACATTTAAAATATTATTTCCAATTTCGTAAACGGCAACGTGGTGAATTAGAAAAAAGCCCTGCGAGCGGTGAACTCTAACGGGCTTTTGAATTGATATTGACTCCCCTACTCTTTTCAGGCGGAAAGGAAGTCAATTGAGAAATAAAAAATTGTTAAAACGAAGTACCGCTTTTTATTTTTCGCACGGTGCGAACCAAATGATCCACTTCGTCATGCGTGTTATAAAACGCTAAAGAAGGACGAACTGTCGCTTCCAAACCAAAACGACGCAAAATTGGTTGGGCGCAATGATGTCCACTACGAACAGCAATCCCTACTTTGTTCAACGATTCGCCAATTTCTTGGGTTGTATGACCTTTCAACACAAACGACAAAACGCTCGTTTTTTCTTTCGCCGTACCAATTAAGGTTAAACCATCAATGCGACGTAAGGCTTCCATCGCATAGGCAAGCAAATCGTGTTCATAAATGGCAATGTTTTGAATGCCAATTTTTTGCACATATTCCAACGCCGCACCTAAACCCACAGCGTCTGCAATGTTTCCTGTTCCTGCTTCAAATTTCGCGGGTGCAGGTTGATAACGGGTGTGTTCAAACGTGACATCTTCAATCATGTTGCCGCCACCTTGCCAAGGCTGAGTGGCTTCAAGCAAATCAGATTTACCATAAACAACGCCAATTCCCGTTGGTGCAAAGATTTTATGACCTGAAAAAACCAGCCAATCACAATCCAAACTTTGCACGTCTGCTGAAATATGCGACACCGATTGCGCGGCATCAAGCAACACTTTCGCGCCAACGCGGTGCGCCATTTCAATCATTTCTCGCGCTGGCGTAATTGTTCCAAGTGCGTTTGAAACTTGCGTAAATGAAACCAATTTTGTGTTCGCATTGAGCAATTTTTGATATTCATCAAGCAAAACCTGACCACTGTCATCAACGGGAACAACACGCAATTTCGCGCCTGTGACTTCGCACAATTGTTGCCACGGCACAATGTTCGCGTGATGCTCTAGCCAAGTGATAACGATTTCGTCGTCTTTACTGATATTTTGCAACCCCCAACTTTTTGCGACTAAGTTAATCGCTTCGGTTGTGCCACGAACAAAAATAATATTGTCAGGCGATGGCGCGTTTAAAAACTTCGCAACGGTTTGACGCGCTTTTTCATACGCATCGGTTGAACGTGCCGCGAGTTCATGTGCGGCGCGGTGAATGTTAGAATTTTCGTGTTCATAAAAATACGAAATACGATCAATCACAATTTGCGGTTTTTGTGTGGTCGCCGCGTTATCAAACCAAACGAGTTGATGACCGTTGACACGTTCATTCAAAATCGGAAAATCACGACGAACCGCATTGACATCAAACGCCGAATGTTGATATTTAGGTTGATACGCTGTTTCAGCTTGCGAAAATACTTTCGTTTGATTCAAAAAATAAAACGGTGAATCAGTCGTCGCAGAAGCCAATGGATTAAACGATTCACGCGGTAATACCAATTTTTGTAAATCTGTATCATTGGGCAAACCAAATTCGTGTGGCGCGGCAACTGGCACTTGTCGTGAAGCCAAACTGTGCGGCACAAAACCGTTAATGTCATTTGGCACAGCCAATTTTTGTACCGTCGTTTCATCAGGCAAAGCAAATGATGGAGGAACAAAACTGCTCGTCGGTGGCGTGACAAATTTTTGAAAAATGGCAGGTAAATCCGTCGGTAATTCGGTTTGAATTGCACCTAAACGTGAACCATCACACGGAAATTCAGCAAAAATTTCATTAGCCAACTTCGTCAACTGTTGCTCAATTGCTGCGGTATCTTGCGAATACTCAGGCGTGAAATTATTTATAGTCATAATAGTTGCCTACTTCGACGTTTTCTAACACGCCAAGCGCGTCTTCAGTCAATACGGCGAGTGAGCAATAAAGCGAAACCAAATATGACGCGATGGCTCTGTGATTGATACCCATGAAACGTACTGATAAGCCCATGCTTAATTCGCCCGTTAAATTTGGCTGATACAAACCCACAACGCCTTGACGACTTTCGCCCGTGCGTAATAACAAAATGTTGGTTTTACCGTTGACGACTTTCAATTTATCGCAAGGAATTAACGGAATGCCACGCCAAGTTATGAATTGAGAACCGAATAAACTGACAGTTGGTGGTGGCGTGCCGCGACGAGTAGCCTCACGACCAAATGCCGCAATCGCTTGTGGATGAGCTAAGAAAAATGCGGGTTCTTTCCACACTTTTGCAATCAATTCGTCTAAATCGTCTGGTGTTGGTGAACCTAAAGCATTACGTGGTTGGATTCTAAAATTGGGTGCGACGTTGTTTAACAAGCCGTATTCAGCGTTGTTAATCAATTCGCTTTCTTGACGTTCTTTAATAGTTTCAATCGTTAAACGTAATTGTTCATTTGTTTGGTTATGTGGGCTGCTGTACAAATCGGCGACGCGTGTATGCACATCAAGCACTGTATTTACGGCATTCAAACGGTATTCACGACCCCATTCGTCATAATCGACAAACGTTTGTGGCAAGATTTTTTCGTCTAAACTTGAGCAATCAACAGCCAAATCTTCAGCATTTTTCACTCTGTTGACACGGTAAATACCTGCTTCAACAGGAACCCAATGTAGTAAATGTGTCAACCAACGTGGCGTGATGGTTGAAAGCATTGGAACCGTTTTTGTTGCATTCGATAGAGTACGCGCTGCGACATCGCCTAACGCTGTGTGAGCTTGATGAATATCAGACATTTTGATTTCCTTTGATGAAGTTTAAAAGTTTAATTGAGTGATTTGAATGATTAGTTTTCAATATCTTTTGCTTACCTGTCAAGGTCTAAAACACCTGTAAATCAATACGTTAATACCAGTGGCTATTTGGTATAGTTTTTAAAATTTCGCGCTGATTTTTTGTGGTTTAGGTATTACGGGGATCGATAATATCGTGCAATTTTCTTTTGTATCAACAAGCAAAAGTGTGGTGTTTTTTGTGTCTGGACAGGTTTCAATATAGGCATTTACACCGCATGGATTAACAATGCTCACATCATCAATGGCACGAATCGATTTAATGGATTCACCGTGTTCGTTAATCCATTTTGAAATCGTAACGTGACTGCACTGTAACAACCGCCCAATTGAACGAAATCCAAGTCCCGCTAAATACAATTGCAAGGCTTGACGGCGAATATCTAAACCTAAACCACGTTGTGTAACGGTGTGACGATAACCGCATTCTTTGCATTTAAAGCGTTGTTTTTCTTTAACAACCCCGTCTTTAATGCACGCCTGAGAATCACATTTTGGACAGGTTGCCATATTTTCAATATTCTATTTTTAGTGACCATTGACGCGCTAACAATATCAAGACGTTAGCAATTTGCTGTTCATTCACTGCGTACCAACGCTTGCGTAATGCAACTGTCGGGCGGCACGCTGTGCGTCAACCATACATTTCCGCCAATAACTGAACCATGCCCAATCGTGATACGCCCTAAAATCGTTGCCCCCGCGTAAATCACCACGTCATCTTCAACAATCGGATGCCGTGCATTGCCTTTGACTAAACTGCCGTCGTCGGCTTGTTCAAAACGTTTTGCGCCAAGTGTAACCGCTTGATACAAACGAACGCGATTGCCAATTACCGTCGTTTCACCAATCACAACGCCAGTTCCGTGATCAACGAAAAAACTTTCGCCAATTTTTGCACCTGGGTGAATATCAATACCTGTTGCAGAATGTGCGAGTTCCGTAATCATTCGCGCCGTCAAAGGCACGCCTAATTGATATAAAACATGGGCGATTCGTTGATGAATCATAGCGTGAATGCCTGGATAACAAACCAAGGCTTCATCTGGAGTTCGTGCCGCTGGATCACCTTGATAAGCGGCTTGAAATCGGTATCAAGTAAACGTCGAATGCGTGGTAATTGCGCGGCAAGCCGTTGAACAATTGTTTTGGCATCGTATTCTGAAAATTGTGCCACGCCTTTTTGCTCGGCAATAAAATACAATTCACGGTGAACTTGTTGATATAAATCACGCAAAGCATTGTCTAAAGTGTTGCCGACAAAATAATCAATGCCTTCATCACGCAAATCAGGGCGACCTAAACGATTTGGAAATAACGCACTGCTCAAACCATCTAAAATACGCGTTAGGGTTTTTCGGTCGGGTAATCGTGGCGGTTTATCAAGGCGGTCACGCATTTCTAACGATTGCACACGAATATCACGCAATTCTTTAACTAAATTTTTAATTCCCCAATTCGCTTGTTTATTCATACGTTAAAATCCGCCTGCTACTTGTTTTACAAAGAATCTTAAATAAAATTAAATGATGTGTGAAACGGTATTATTCGATAGCCGTATCTAAAAATTTGATACTGTTTTCAATTCGTTCGTAATAGTTGCCTTCCACCAAATCGAAATGGCTATGACGTGCTAAAAGCTCAGATTTTTTGCAATCCACTTGCCGCCAAATCCCTTGCCCTTGTCGATCGGAAATCCTTTTTTGCAAACTGTGTAATTTTTCAAAAACATTCGCATCGTCATTGTTTTGCGATTCAATTTGCCGCACTGACAAACTCACATAATCGGGTGTTAATTTGTCGATTAAATCGAAAACATATTTGTCCGAAAGCAAATGATCAAAACGCAACGCAATTTGATAACCACGCTGGCGATAATTGCTTAGTCCACGAATTAAAGCTGTGCTATATCGTGCATAATTATCAGTTACAGCTAATACGATAACTGTGTTGTGAGTTGTCAATCCGCATTGCTTAATGACAGTTTCAAAATACGCGCCGTGATCTTTTTTGATACCTAAAATATGGCGTGGATCGACTTCTAAAAACAGGACTTTGTCGGATTGTGCCATTGGCAAATAGTTCAACATATGGACGGTTCGCACTAAACGATCAAAGTTAATCACCGATTCAAAATGAATATAATTTTCTCCAGAATTTAACGTCAAACTTTCCATTTCATAATTGTGCAAATACTGTGCTTCTTGTGCGGCAACCTTTATTTTTACTGCATGACCATTCACACGAGCTGGATTTATGTTTTCTCTTAACGGTGAAAAAACGCTCTGGATGCGTACCTGTCCGAAAATACCGTAAACCCGACCATTTTCTAACACGAGTGGACGATATTTGGCGTGATGTTCACGCTCAAATCGATCGTTGAAATATTTTACTAAGTCATTTAAAGCCATATTTTGTTCCTTACTTTTGTTGGTAAATGTCTCGTTAATATCGCAAATACCATACCTACAATTTTTAAAGACGTTTAACATCGATAATCGATTGAAATAATTACTATTTTTAATTTAACGTTGCGTTTTTAAACGCGATTGTTTGTTTGAGTAACAGCACGCATTGTTGTTTCAATGCTTCTTTGTCAACATTGTTAATGAGAAATTACGTTTGTTTTGTTAATAATTTTGTTACGTCGTCGTAATTCACGGGGCGACTAAAATGAAAGCCTTGCACTGTGTCACAACCACATTCTGTTAAATAATTGAGTTGTTCAAGCGTTTCCACGCCTTCTGCAATCACATTTAAGCGCAAACTTTTTGCCATATTTACAATTGCACTAACAATTGTCTTTGCATCACTGTGTATTGAAATTTCCTGAACAAACGAGCGATCAATTTTCAATATGTCGAGCAACGGTAATTTCGTTAAATAACTTAGCGACGAATAGCCCGTTCCGAAATCATCAATCGAAAAATGAATCCCTAAATCTTTACATTGCGTCATGAAATGCACTGTTTCGGCGTGATTTTCCATCATGACACTTTCGGTTAATTCCAATTCCAATCGACCGCCCTCAACACCTGTTTGTTGCAAAATCGCACTGATTTTTTCAAACAATTTACCCGCTTGTAATTGGCGCAACGATAAATTAACGGCAACTTTGAAACCTGAAAATCCTGCCATTTCCCAGCGTTTAATGTCTTCGCAGGCTTGTTGCAACACCCATTCGCCAATCGTGTTAATCAAACCGCAATCTTCTGCAATCGCAATAAAATCGACAGGAGAAACCGTGCCGCGTTTTGGATGTTGCCAACGAATTAACGCTTCCACGCCAATAATTTTTCGTGTGAGCAAATCAACTTGCGGCTGGTAATGCAGTAAAAATTGTTTTTCATGAACGGCTTCACGCAAATCGCGCTCTGTCGCCAAACGATTTTCAAGATGAGCATTCATGTTGAAATCAAAAAACGAAAATAGCCCGCGTCCCTTGTTTTTAGCATGGTACATGGCAATATCTGCATGGCGTGTGAGCATATTACTGTCACGTCCATTTTCAGGATAAATGCTAATGCCGATACTCGTTTGAATCGATAACACTTTTCCATCGACGTTAAATGGCTCTTGAAGCGAGTTAATAATTTTTTGTGCAACTTTTGCCGCACCATCAATATGTGTGCTACTCAAAATCACCAAAAATTCATCACCACCCAAACGACCCGCCATATCCACGTCACGCAAATTACTTTCCAATCGTTGTGCAACTTGGCGTAACAAGCCGTCGCCGTAATGGTGTCCAAGTGAATCATTGACGAGTTTAAAATCATCTAAATCCAAAAATAACAGCGCGAAATGGCGAGTTTCACGAAAAGAAAAATAAATTTCTTGCTCAATATGTTCGTTAATTAACACGCGATTTGGCAATTGCGTCAGTGAATCGTAATGCGCGAGACGGTGAATTTTTTCTTGTGATTTAACCAGTGCATTTTCTGCTTTGATTAACTCGGTCATATCTGTCCAGCCACCAATAATTTCGAGTGCAATGCCTGTTGTTTTATCGCTAATCAATTTGGCACGATCGCGCAACCACTTCCATTCACCATTTTTAGTTTTGAAGCGATATTTATAAATAATAGGCTCGCCTAAAAGCACGCGATGTAAATTATTCAGTGCATCTTCTTTATCTTCTGGGTGCACGTTATCTAGCCACAACGTTGGCGAATCCAGAAAATCGTCCGCATCGTATCCTGACAATTCTTTAAAACTCGTGGATACAAACGTAATCGAAAATGGATTGAATGGACTACGGGTGTAAATTGCTAATGGTGCGGCAGAAAGCAAATGTTCTAAACGTAAAATTTTATTTTCTAAATAATTCACAACGAGAGGTTGTACATAAGTGTTTAGCATAATGTTCTTCTTTTAGTGACGATTGCTTTGTGGTTCATACTAAAGAAAATACTTGCTCGAATAAAACGGTATTATTCGATAGCGTTATGCTTAAATTCGATAATAAAAATGTGGCAAAAAAAGCTCAACAACCGCTTAAAACCAGCGATGGTTGAGCAAAGAGAGCTTAGGTTGAGCTTTTAAAAAAATTTCAGCGTGACAAAAAAACTATTGCCCTTTTTCAAACGGAG
>CAIRCR010000472.1 GCA_903877065.1 uncultured Pseudomonadota bacterium | reverse complement strand
GTTTCTGCTTACCAGACGAATGTTATCGGTATATTTATTTAGCGATTTCGCTAAAGGTATAGCTATTGCGCCACCTGCCCCAAATATTGTTTGCATTTGTATTTTATGGCTGGAAAATAAAGTCATTAGGCTCATAAGTATTCTCTGCGTTTAATTTAAATTTAAAGGTGGATTTACGAATTGCTTTGAAAACAAACAACGCTACCACGCCTACAAATCAATGCTTTGAAACAACTTCGATTGCATTTTTACTCTGGTCTAAAATTTCACAAATTCGTCTTCGTTCAATCCATTATGATTATGGTTAGTTACCGCTTCTTTTTTCACCGCCAGTTGCGATAACGTATGTTTAATTGCTGGTGATTTATGACCACTAACGGTAAAAAATGCCATGAGTTCTTGTAGCTGTATGGCTTGCCCACTCATTTCTTCGGAAGTGGACGCTAATTGCTCAGATGAACTCGCATTTTGCTGAGTAATTTGGTTGAGTTGATTCATCGCGGTATTGATTTGACCGACACCTGTTGATTGCTCTTCAGAAGCCGCCGTGATTTCTTGCACTAAATCAGAAGTTTTTTTAATCGAAGGTACAATGGCATCTAAAAGTTTTCCCGCTGTTTCAGCCATTTCAACACTACTGCTGGCAAGTTCGCCAATTTCTTGTGCTGCAATTTGATACGGGTTGAATTGCCACAGCAATTGTATTGGCTAATAATTGTTCATAAATTTTCGAGGGCAACTGACCTACGCCTCGTAAATAAATAGGCAAATTATCCAAAGAAAGTTGATTGAACTTCAATCCCGCTGTCGTTTTTAGCCGTAAACGAATACCTGCTTTTACTCCTGTTAAACTCGGTGCGCCAGTGTTCGCTACTGTGCTTGCTCCAGATAAGTATTCAGCCTCTTTTATTTCTAATGGCCATAACGTTAAATCGTGAGCGGTGCGATATTCACAAGCCGTTTGCTCATTTTTACTAATCTGAGCTCGCAGGGATGTTTTTCTTGGGACTAAAAAACCTTCATTCAACGAACCTTCCATTAAATCTGGTTCAAATTGTACGATAACCATTGATGGTGTAGGTGCTAGATAATGTGGGTAAACCATCTCTAGCAAATTTTGAGTAAATTGTGGAAATTCGGCATCGACTTTTAGCTGGACTCGGGCAGCCATATAAGCAAAACCTTCGAGCAATCTTTCTACATAAGGATCGGCACATTCAAAACTTTCTAACCCTAAATGACTTGCTATTTTTGGAAATTCGAGGGCGAATTCCCCTGCCAGCTCACGAATATGTTGCAATTCGATGTTATAGTATTTAAGAAATCGTGGGTCCATTTCTTAGCCCCCGATGTCCTTAATGGAGATGCTGCCAAGTTCCATATCCAGTTCTGTTTTTAGGTAAAGATGTAAAGGCATAGGCTGCGCCCAAAGATAGCCCTCAATATCGAGTGTCATTGTTTTATTGCTCATTTTCTGTTCGGATACGGATACTTTGACTCGCACCGAATCACGCAAAATACGCGGTTCAAAATCCCAAATAGCTTGTTTTACATACTGCTCTATTGCTGTTGCTTTCACACCAGATGCCGTGCTACCCGTTAAATCAGGAATACCATAATTGATAACAGAGTGTGCCGCTAAAGAACAGTCTCCAAAATTTTGTACTGATTCAAGCCTCATGCTATTTAACAACCACTCTAAATCTCTTAATACATAACCTCGAAACTTATTTAATGAAAAAAAACGCTGCTCGCGTAATTCTTGGATTTTGTCTGGCTCATCATCAGTTAGCCTATCTAGCAATGAGGGATGAAGACGTTCTTTTTGAGTTAATTCCACCATGGCTTAATCAGCGGTATCT
>CAIRCR010000471.1 GCA_903877065.1 uncultured Pseudomonadota bacterium | reverse complement strand
GATTTAGTTTTTAAATTGATTTTAGAGCTATTTAATTTTATAAATATTTGATTTAGGAATATGTATATGAATGAAAAAATAATTGAAGATAAATTTGGTATTAAATGGGCTTGGATTGGAGTTATATTTGTAACTGTCATTTCAACGATTATGTTCGATAAAGAAACGTTTACGTACGCATTAGGTCATACATTAGGACTTTTAGTTATTGGATTTATTGTATCCTCTATAGTTTATTTCATTCTTAAAATATTTTTTAAAAAAAAGTGGACTTGGCACCATTGGTTTAATATCGCAACATGTGTTGGATTTTTATTGAATATACTGAGGTGGATAATTATTCCATTAGTAAAAGTTTTTTGATGGATTAATCAAACTTTATGGCTTTCATTTTTTTGTCTTTTACAATTATGTAGCGTAGCCGCACTCTTGGGGTGTGACTTCCAGTTTTGATACGAATATACCATCAGATGCACGATAGGAATACGCAATAGTTATACCGTTTTTAAGGAAAACAACTAAATCAGGACTGGAGCAAATTCCTGCTTTTAGTTTTTTGAAGAAAAGCGATAACTTTTCTTTGTTAATTTCATTAAATGTTGCTGAAACAAATGTATAGTTGTATGTAAATTTTTTACCTTGCCCAATGACGTTATCTATCCTTGTAGATGAGTCTACCATTATAGGCATACGTTGATTAACTTGATTAGTTATTGTGATTAATGCTTTTTCAATTGTTTGAGAATCTGCTATTGATTTACCGGCAGCACTTCCTATGATTTCAGCAAACATTGATCCTAGTCCTCCATTCTTAGCATGAACATTTGAACTATTTACAATAACTAAAGCGCAGAGAATAAGATTTTTTTTCATTTCCAATCCTAATTTATATCAAAAGTGTATTTTATCTACAAATGGTTAATGTTTATTTATATTTTTTTTTCAGTTAGTGTAACTGTTACAGGTAACGCTAAATGTAACGAACCGTAACACCATGAAACACTCGCTAGGAACGGCTGCAATAGCCACAGGAAAAAGCAAAACAACAATTCATAGGGCTATTAAAAGCGGCAAATTATCTGCATTTAAGAATGATGATGGCGCGTTTGAGATTGATCCGTCAGAACTGCATAGGGTTTTTGAACCTGTTACGCATGGTGTTACGGGTAACACTACAATGGAACAATCAGTAACACCTGATGTAACAGCTTTACTTGCGCAAGAAAACGATTTTTTACGCTTGCAGCTGGAGCGCGAACGTGAATTTAATCGAGATTTACAGGCTATGTTAAAAAATGAATCTGAGGAACGTAGAAAATTGACTGCATTGATCACGCATCAAACTGAAACACCCAGTACGGCTAAAAAAACAAATTCTTTATTCAATCGGATTTTTAAAAATGATTTTACTTGAAGCACGAAGCAGATTAAATTCAGATATTGAATTTGAAGAATGGGTTAATAAATATACCGGAACATTATGTTCCACTACCCGTCAAAAACGTACTCGTTTAATGAATCTAGCTAGGTATTTTGGAAGCAAAGATACAAAAGCCATTTCTCTTACCGTATGCTACGAAATCAGCTCACCTGCCAATGTAGATGTTGCTGATAAAGTTTATGAATATGCACTAAATAGAAATCTTTCTGTTGCAGATATCAAAGCAAAAATTAAAGAAGAAAAGAAATTACTTCCTATTTTAGAAAGTAATGCTGAAGAGCATGATCACGACTCATTCACAGAAGCAGATCACGATACAAACAAAAAAGAAGAGTTAATGCCCCGTGAAGACGTCTCTGAGTTTGTTAAGCTCATTCTGTCAGATGTTCAATCTTTGCCCAAAAATGAAGCCGTTAGGGTGCTTAAATTGTGTCTGAAAAAATTAAACAAACATTCTGTTGCGGACGGTGTAGCCGACGCTAAACTATGAAAAGAAAGAAATTACCGATTGGCATCCAAACTTTTTCAGAGATTCGTAGTGAAGGGTACTATTACGCCGATAAAACAGCATTTTGTTTAAAATTAGCTGAACAAGGTAAGTATTACTTCCTTTCGCGTCCTCGCAGGTTTGGAAAGAGTTTGCTTATCGATACCTTAGGTGAGTTATTTTCGGGCAATCAAGCCTTATTTACAGGTCTATACGTCGAAGATAAATGGGACTGGTCAGTTCAATATCCGGTTATTCGCATTAGTTTTGGTGGCGGTATTATTGAAAACAAAGCGGATTTAACAAACAAAATTCAAGAACAACTGCGTATCAATCAGGAAATACTGCATATAACCTGTCAAGATCACTCCACTTCAGTTTGTTTTGCTGAACTGGTGCGATTGACACATGAAAAAACTGGCCAGCGTGTGGTCATTTTGGTCGATGAATACG
>CAIRCR010000470.1 GCA_903877065.1 uncultured Pseudomonadota bacterium | reverse complement strand
GGTTATGCAGTGGCCTGCAAAGCCATCTAGAGCGGTTCGACTCCGCTCGCAGCCTCCATCACTTCGCCGATGTAGCTCAGTTGGTAGAGCAACTGATTCGTAATCAGTAGGTCGCAGGTTCGACTCCCGTCATTGGCTCCATGTAAATCAAGACACAGAACTCATCCTTGACGAAGAAGTGATCATCAAAGAACACCTAGTGCATAACAATTAAACGTACGGCTTGATGGAAGAACCTTGCTTTGAAAATGGAGGTTTTTTTTGAACAATCAAAATAAATGCTCAATTAAAAAATGCTAAATGACATTATCAGCACTAAAAAAAATCAGTGGTTACAATCGCCAGATTGCGCCATTATAGGCTTAATCGGACATATTAAACGTGCCAATAAATTACGCACGCCACAAATTGAAGCCATTGAAACCTACCTTTTTTTGAAAATTGAAGGCGAAAACAAACCTCTGTGGCAATTATTTTCAGAAGGTTTTTTTAATCAAGTTATCGATTTAAACGCGCTTAATATCAATCAAATTGCACGAGATTATTTTTTACAAAATACCAACGCATTAGCCTTATATCAATTTGCCGAGCGAGCTAAATTGCAAAAATTAGCAGCATCCATTGTTGAAAACCCCAACGCGTTAGATTACGACGTAATTATCAAATCGCTATTTTATAACGTCAGTTATCCCGATTATTTGCTTAGTTTGCCAATGGGGGCGGGTAAAACCTATTTGATGGCAGCGTTTATGTATTTGGATTTGTACTTTGCAGAAATTGAACCAGACAACAAACATTTTGCGAATAATTTTTTAGTGTTGATTCCGTCGGGTTTGAAATCGTCCATCGTGCCAAGTTTAAAAACCATTAAACAGTTTGAACCGTCTTGGGTTTTGCCTGAGCCTGCTGCAAGCCATTTAAAAAGTTTGCTTAAATTTGACGTGCTAGATGAATCAAAATCAGCGAAAAAAAGTAATAAGGCGAATAATCCAAATGCACAAAAGGTCAATAACGTTTTGCCAAATCCGTTTGGTCAAGTGTTTGTTGTTAATGCTGAAAAAGTCATTTTAGATCGTATTGAGTTAAATTCCACGCTTTCAACCTTTGAAAAAACCGACGACGAAAAATCACGTTTTGCTAATGAATTACGACATCTTATTGGTGAAATTCCTAACCTTTCGATTTTAATTGATGAAGTTCACCACGCAGCAACCGATGATATTAAATTGCGTCGTGTTGTTACCGATTGGTACGCAGGTGGGAATATCACCACCGTTTTGGGTTTTTCAGGTACACCGTATTTGCAGAAAGCTGACAAAATCGAAATTACAAAAAACGATTTTTTAAAGCTGACTGAAATCAGCAACACGGTTTATTACTATCCGTTGATTGAAGCCGTTAAAACCTTTTTGAAAAAACCACAGGTTAAAACGGGCAAAAATTTAACTCGTCTTGAGATTATTAAACATGGCGTTGAAGAATTTTCAGGGCTTTATAGCAATACAACTTATGCTAATGGAACGATTCCTAAGCTCGCTATTTATTGCACCAGTATTGATGATTTGTACGAAAATGTTTTGCCATTTTTGACCAGTGAGCTAGCAGTTAATCGTGACGAAATTTTAGAATTTCACGGCGGTAATAAAACTTATCCGATTGCTAAAGAAAACGAGTTAGCGTTTCGTTCGCTCGATTTGCCACACTCAAAACACCGTTATATTTTACTGGTGCAAATTGGCAAAGAAGGTTGGGATTGTCCGAGTTTAACGGGTGTAATTTTGTCACAAAAAGGCGATAGCGCACAAAATATGGTGCTGCAAACTGCTTGCCGTTGTTTGCGCCAAGTCGATAGTGGCGAACATGAAACCGCGTTAATTTGGCTCAATCAAGACAATGCCGACACGCTTAATAAACAATTGCAACAAGAGCAACACATCACTATCGACGATTTGAATGCGGTAAAAGGTGGCGAAACGACTGCTAAAATCGAGCGCGTTTCACGGTTAGAGCAATTGCAATTACCGCAGCTTGAATTTCACCAGCTCAAAGTCACTTATCAAGCAACCGACATTGAAGACGATGCCAACACCCAAGAAAAATTAAGCACTTTACTTGCTAAAATCGACAATTACAAAAGAATTGCCAGCACCACAACAGACACCCTCGACAGTATTGGTGAAGGTTCAACCCGTTTTATTAACGAAGAAGGCGAGCAAGTCGCTTCGTATAAACAATGGTTATTTGACACGATGCGTGGCAGTTTCAAAACGTTAAGCCTCGAACAATTAAACGCTTTCGATTCTGATATTTGTAAATTATTTGAATGCGTCACCTATCAAAAAAACGGGCAACATTTTTTCAATGATTTATACGATTTACCACGCATTGAAAGCCAAATCCGTTTGAGTTTTGCCCGTCAACGTGAATTGCAGACCGAAACAGAAATCATCCCGCAAACGGCGCAACTGTTGTTAGTTGAAAAATTAACGCCTGTGAATGAAAGCGCGGGACTTTATCCGAATAAGGTTGATGTCACGAAGATTTTAGAGTTCGATGCGAACAAGAAACCGCTTGAAATCAATTTAGCTGAAAAGCAACGTGGCTATGATGCAATGAAGCAATCAATGGAAGCGCAAGGTTTAGCGCATTTCGTACCGACATTTGAAGCGTTCCAAACAGGTCTTGAAATCAGCGCAGTTGTGAAACAAAAAGACCAAACTTTTCATTATTTGCCCTACGATTTTGGTGCAAGTGGCGCGAGTGGTTTTGAATTTAAGTTGTTCAAAGAGGCGTTAAAAGACAGCGATTTTCAAAAAAAAGCCAACGCGCTAGAAATTTATTACAACGGCGAACGCGGTTTAACGGAATTTGTCATCGATTGCTTTGCCAAAAACGGCAAGTATTGGAAAAACATCGGACATTACACGCCCGATTTTTTGATGATTCGCCGCGATGACACAAACAAAATTCATAAAGTGTTAATTATCGAAACCAAAGGCGGCGTTTATGCAGAAAAATTCAAGCCTCGAAAAACCTTTATGGAAGCCGAATTTTTGCGAGTAAATAATGAAAAATACGGCTATGCACGGTTTGATTTCTTGTATTTAGAAGACAGCCAAAAAATTGAAGCCAACACCGCGAAACTTAACGCCAAAATTAACCAATTTTTTAATAACTAATCATGCCAATAAAATACATTCCACACGCAAAAAATCCCGTTGAAGGACAAGCGATTTTAAACAACATCACGCGACCACAACGGGTTTTGCGTTACCGCGAAAACAATCAAGTGTTTGATCGCATTCAACGCGGAATGCCTTTTTACGAAGTCGAAACACAAGAAATCATCGGCGAACCGTCCGAAAATTTAGTGTTGCGCGGTGAATGTTTATCGGCTTGCGCGTATTTGAAAAGCCAAAATATACAAGTCGATTTGGTTTATATCGACCCACCTTTTGCCAGCGGCGCAGATTATGCGAAAAAAGTGTATATCCGCAAAAATCCAAAACTTGCCGAAAAAATCGCCGCCGCTGAACAAACGATGGACAGCGAAGAATTACGCAGTTTTGAAGAAAAAATGTACGGCGACATTTGGCAAAAAGAAGATTATTTAAATTGGATGTATGAAAATTTAACCGCGATTAAAAGCGTCATGAGTGACACCGCCAGTATTTATGTGCATTTGGATTGCAGCATTGGACATTATGTGAAAATTCTAATGGATGAAGTTTTTGGAGAAAGTAATTTCAGAAATGAAATTATTTGGAAATATGTAAAGTTTCAAATGCGTGATATGAAGCGTTATGCAAAAAATACTGACAGAATTTATTGGTACGCTTTTGATGGTTACATATTTGAACCACAAGTAATTCAACTTGCTGAGTCGAAAAAACTGTTGAAAAAAGGCTGGGATAAAGAAAAGGGCGTAATAGCAAACATTAAAGATGAAAATGGTAAAACTCAAAAAATAGAAGTCTTTGATGAAACAGTTGATGATTTGTGGAATATACCGTTTATAGGTGCAACCTCTGGTGAAAGAACAGATTATGCAACACAAAAACCCGAAGCTCTTTTACAACGAATCATCAAAGCCAGCAGCAACGAAAACATGATTGTCGCTGATTTTTTTGGTGGCAGTGGCGTAACGGCAAAAGTTGCAAACGATTTGGGACGGCGTTTTATTCATTGTGACGTGGGCATTAACAGCATTCAAACTGTGCGAGACCGTTTGAAAGAAGTGGGCGCAAGTTTTCAGATTTTAGAAATTCAAGACGGCGTGAGTTTATTTCGCAATCCACAACAAACGATGGATAAATTAGCGACATTGATTCCGAGTTTGCAACGTGGCGTGGAAGGGATTGGCGCGTTTTGGTTTGGTTCAATTGTTGACAGCAAGTTAGGCACGATGCCTGTTTATGTACCGAATTTGTTGAATTCGCAAGAAAAGGTGTTAGACATTCCACAAATGAATCAAATTTTAAATCAAGAATTGCCTGATTTAGACATCGATGTAAAAAAAGTGATTGTCTATTACATTGATATTGATGACGAACAAGCACTCAAAAAATTCATTCACAACAATAACAACACCAACATTGAAGTCGAATTGAAAGATTTAAAGAATTTGCT
>CAIRCR010000469.1 GCA_903877065.1 uncultured Pseudomonadota bacterium | reverse complement strand
TAAAAAAAATAATCGAAGAGAAAAAATTGGGAAAGATATCGTTGGTTCGAATTCGGCATGGACACTTTTATGGACTTGACCCTGAATTTTGTAAACGTTGGTATGTGCAGCCTGATTTTTCGGGTGGAGGAGCATTGCTCGATGAAGGTGTACACGGGGCAGATTTGTTGGCGTGGATATTTGGTTTGCCCCAGTCTGTCATTGGACTGATCAGTCATGAAGCATTAGGTCTGGGGGTTGAGGATCTTGGTATCGCAATTTATAAATTCTCAAGCGGCATGGTTGCAGAATTAACAGCGAGTTTTTCATTTGCAGCAGCCGACACCTCAATTGAAATTTATGGCAGCGAAGGAACCGTTTTGGTTTCAGCGGTTGATTTGGCTTCTAAAGAAATTACATGTTCTGGCTTTGTTCGTTTATATCAAAAAAGTAATTCAATACGTGAATGGCAAGTCATCCCAATAACACCGCAATTTAAATTAGGGGAGTTCCATCAGCAAAACGCCCATGCTTTTTTAAAGTGCCTTCGCGAAAACTTAAAGCCACCCATCACCATCGATGATGGTTTGCGAGCGCAGTTAATGGTTGCGACAGCTTATCGATCTGCAAAAACAGGTAAACGTATCGCAATCACTCAATAGCTACTTCATGCCTGCTACATGAAACCCACCACCGCCAACATTGATATGGGCCCCAGTGACCAATGACGCGTGATCGGATAGTAGCCAAATAATTAATTCAGCAACTTCTTCGGGTTGCCCAATGCGACCTAATGGAATGGATGCTGCAACACGTTTTTTAAGCTCAGGGTCTGTTTCGAGTTGAGTCGTCATTCCTGTTGCAGTGACGCCTGGTCTAACGGTATTGACGCGAATGCCGCAGGCGGCTACTTCTCTTGCAAATCCAGTTGTGAAAATATCAATTGCGCCTTTGCTACCTGCATAAGCGCTAGCACCAGGCCTGCCGCCAATGGTTGCCGCCATCGAGGAGACATTGACTATTGAACCGCCTTTTCCGCCACATTCAGTGGACATGATTTGTGCGGCTTGCGTGCAGCAATAAATAGTTCCTGTTAAATTAACGGCAATCATGTGAGCCAAATTTTCGTAATCAATTGATTCAATGTTTGATTCCAAATAAACGCCTGCATTATTTACAACAGCATCGATCGTGCCAAATGTTTTTTGTGTCGTTTTAAAAATATGTTCGATATCGTATTTTTTGCCAATATCGCCAGCGATGGCAATTGCTTTTGCCCCGTTTTTTTGCAACTGTAGAACCACCTCTTGCCCTTGCTGCAAATGTTCGGGTAAGCAAGCAATTGCGACTTGATAGCCTTTGCTCGCTGCAAGAAGGGCCGTTGATCTTCCAATTCCGCTTGATGCCCCTGTGATCAGACAAGTCTTGGTAATCATGATGTTGTTTCCTTTAAAATTTTTCTGACCAATTTAAAATCAATGACCGCACAGTCTTAACTGCAAGTGTTGGAATTCTTTTGGATGATATGCACACATAAAAAGTTTGCCGAATCGTGGGTTCTATGATTGGAATGCCTTCTAACTCTCCTTTTTCTAATTCTTCTACTACTGACGCGTATGTAGTGATTGTGTAAATGGGGGACTTTCGCACAATTCTTTTGATCAAGTAAAACGAATTGACATCTTGGACTATATTGAGAGGTACATTTTGCCTTTTTGCCGATTCCG
>CAIRCR010000468.1 GCA_903877065.1 uncultured Pseudomonadota bacterium | reverse complement strand
GGGCGTTCATAAGAAGATATGGTCACATCCAATAATTTATCTCCCAAATATTTTCCCCATTCCCAAGCACATAACCTCACATGTACCTCGTCTGTTGGTGTTAAAGACATATTTGCTCCTGCAAAAGTAATTTCACGGACATCCAACAGACCATAATCATTATTGTTGTTGGTACTGAATAAACGTTGCCCTAAACCGACAAAAAAATCTGGGCTTGGCTCTTGCCACTGTGTTTTGCGTGCTAATTGGATTGCAAAATCGTCATGAATTTCTGAATTTGGATAGCGCGTTGGTATAAATCCAACTGTTTCTCCGCCATTTTTCCAAATAAAATGTGCTGGTATCCAAACGATATCGCGTAAATCTGAGGGTTTTTCTATTTTTATGGCTTTAATGCACTGAAAAGGTATCCAATAATATTTTCCGTTTACAATGGCTTCCAGCATAGATCCAACACGCATATCAGCATCGGTAATCCATTCAAATGCTTCACCATTGAGAGTGCCAGAAACTGTAGGTGTTGATTCAAATGCTAAATTGCGTAAATTTTCAGCTTCTTGATAGTGTTGTTGTGAGGTGAGTTTTAAAGCCTGTTGTAGCAACGCAATCCATTGTTGAGGCTCACCAAAAATTAGTGGTGTTTTGTGACCTAAAAATACGTCTTGTCGCATCACTTCGCACAGCAATACCTGTTCATAAGTCCTAACTAACGCTAAATTATTAGCGTTTAAATCACGCAACACATCTAACTGAGTACGCGCTTTATCCCAATGACCTAAAATTGCCTGCAGTTGAAAAAGTAAAATTCGCCATTTAGATTCAGCAGGATTTTGGCGTATATGTTGCTGTACCATTTTTAATGCGGTATCAATATCACCGTCTGTAATGTATTGCGATACGTCAGTCATAGTTCTCACCAAAATCTATTTTTAAGGAATCGGCAGATAACATTTCCCGACAGAAAATGTTATCTGTATTCTACTTTCGGTAATAATTAAGCCGATAATGCTTCGTTTTTCATTAAATCCCAGCCTTTAAATTGACCAGCAACTGCTGCAGTACCCTCACCGAAGGTACTATACTTCATTTTATACTGGTTAAAATTGATGCTGATACTTTCGCTTGGTCTATCGCCACCGCTACTAATTGAGTAAGAGCTGACAATTGCTTGTGATAATTCGATTTCTAAATAAACTTGCCCTTTTGCATCAGATCCACCTGTTTGGATAAAATGCAGTTTAGCCGTACCTAAACTTTTGCCACAAATTGCTTGTAGCATTAAATCAACCGATGCAACATCCATAGATTTAGTCAAACTAACTTCGGAAAAAGAAGGGTTACTCGTGTCACGATCTTTACCAACACCACTTGTAGAAATTGCTCGACCTACACCAAATTGAAACGTATCGATAGTAATCCACTTATCGTGTTTGTCTACGGTACTGTCACCGTTAATAGCTGTTGCAAAACTTAAAAGAATCATCGTATTTTCCTCTGTGAATAATAGAAATTAAAAGCGGCATAAAAACATCGAAATATTTATGGCGACCATTGAAGTGGTCGCCATAAAAACTGTTGATCACATTGAGTGATTTGTTAACCTTTTTGTGAAGGTAATTTAGAGGTTAATCGCAACGACACCGTCAACCCCTCTAACTGATAATGTGGAAGTAAATAAAACTTAGATTGATAATACCCTGGATTGCCTTCAACCTCTTCTACGACAACTTGGGCTCCAGCAAGTGGTCTTCGTGCTTTATCATTTTCTGACGCAACAGCTGGATTTTGAAGTACATAATTACTAACCCAACTATTTAGCCAGCTTTCCATATCAGCGCGTTCTTTGAACGAACCTATTTTATCTCTAACGATACATTTCAAATAATGTGCAAAACGACACGTCGCAAATAAGTAAGGTAAGCGGGCAGCAAGATTAGCATTCGCTGTCGCATCGGGATCATCATATTCGGCAGGTTTTTGTAAAGATTGTGCGCCAATAAACGCCGCAAAATCAGAATTCTTTTTATGAACCAGCGGCATAAAACCAGACTTTGCCAGTTCCGCTTCACGGCGGTCACTAATAGCGATTTCAGTAGGGCATTTCATATCCACGCCACCGTCATCAGTCGGGAAGGACTGAACAGGTAAATTTTCTACTGCCCCACCTGATTCGATACCACGAATTTTTGAACACCATCCGTACAATTTGAAAGAACGATTGATATTAGTTGCCATTGCATAAGCCGCATTTGACCAAGTGTAGTTGCCACTGTTTGCAGATTCGGTATCTTCTTCAAAATCAAACTCGTCAACGGGATCGGTTTTAGAGCCGTATGGCAAACGAGATAAGAAACGTGGCATTGCCATACCAATGTACTTTGAATCTTCTGATTCGCGCAATGAACGCCATGCAGCATAATCTGGAGTAGAGAATATTTTAGTCAAATCACGAGGATTTGCTAATTCACTCCACGATTCCATTTGCAATGTACTCGGTGAAACGCCCGTGATAAATGGTGCGTGAGAGGCTGCCGAAATTTGAGCTATTTGAGCCAATAATTCAACATCTTGGGGCGAATGATCGAAGTGATAATCGCCCGTAAAACAGCCAAAAGGTTCACCACCAAATTGTCCAAACTCTTCTTCATAGACTTTTTTAAACAAAGGACTTTGATCCCAAGAGGTACCTTTAAATTTCTTCAGTGTTTTTCCTAACTCTTTTTTAGAGATGTTCATCACCCTAATTTTGAGGGTTTCGTCTGTCTCAGTATTGTTGACCATGTAATGCAGTCCACGCCAAGAGCCTTCTAAAGTTTGAAAATCACTGTGATGCAAAATAAGATTAACTTGATCAGTTATTTTTTTGTCAATTTGAGAGATGATTGCCTGAATAGAATTTAGTGCATCGTCAGATACGAAAGAGGCATCTTTTAGAACATATTCAGCAAGCGTCTCTACTGCTTTTTCAACTTCTGCCTTAGCGCGATCTGACTTTGGTTTAAATTCTTTATTGAGTAATGCTGAAAAATCATTACCTTCTTGTACTGCACCCGCTACTGCTTCTGTAGCATTTTCTAATTCAGCCATTTTTATTCTCCAGCTTCTGGTTTAGGTGCAACAACCAACGACTGTAGTAACGCGGGGTCGTTAATGATTTTAGCAATTAACTCTTCTGCTCCACCCTTGCCGTCCATGTAAGTGACCAAATTAGACAACTGGGTTCGCGCTTCGAGTAATTTATCCAATCCAGCTACTTTTTTAGCAATCGCCGCTGGCGAAAAATCATCCATACTTTGGAAAGTTAAATCGACACTTAAATTGCCTTCACCTGTAAGCGTATTAGGCACATTAAAAGCAACACGCGGCTTCATTGATTTTAGGCGATCATCAAAGTTATCTACGTCAATTTCTAATAATTTTCTGTCTGCAACAGATTCCAATGGATCAGCGGGATTGCCTGATAAATCAGCTAAAACGCCCATAACAAAAGGTAATTGAACCTTTTTTTCAGCACCATATAACTCAACATCGTATTCGATTTGAACTCTAGGAGCGCGGTTTCGTGCTATAAATTTCTGACTACTTTGTGCCATGTAACACCTCTACTTTCATTGTTAAATTATGGGTCGCTTATTAAAATGCGGTTTTTTACTCATCTTGCCGTCCCTTAAATACCATTGCTTGATCAACGCCCATTGGAGCTATATTTTCAAGAACTTCCATAAAATTTTTACCGACTAAACCCATTGCACGCTCAAGAAACATTGGCACAGGACTAGAAGGCTCATTTTTTTTGTAATAATCACAAATCAGGGTCAATGCTTTAAGTACATCTTTATTGTTGTTAATCACACCCGAAACAGACTGCGTTATCGTAGCTGTAGTAACACTGGTTACACTTTCAACTTTTTGTTCTTCATCGGATTCTTCAGCCAATTCTTCAGTAACTTGATTTGTATTTATTATACCTTTGTTACTATGCCAATCTAATAAAAAAGAGCGAGCGTCTTTTAGAAGATCTCTTAAGGCTGCAAAACTAGGAGCCTCACTAATACCAACTTGTATGGTAAGAAAATTTTCTAATTGATTGAGGTGATCAAGACTCGTGGTTATGTATTCTAATATGTTTATTAGTGCTTCAGGTTCACACTCTTGAACGGCTGCGTTAATACTGGATTGCTCGATATTTTTTTCAGCTTTGGTTGCAACTGATTTGCCACATGCAATACTCACTTCCCGAAAGTTGAATTTTCCCATTGATTTAGATTCAAGCAATGGAATTTGTGATAACGGACGAAGCATACTTTCATAATCACACAACGCCATTAAAATGTTAATTCGTTCAGTTGGATCATTATCATCATCAGGATCGAGCTGTGGATGAATTTCACTCCATCGGTGTTCGACCAGTGTTTTAATAAGTTCCAAACCGAGCTGTAAACCGTTATAGCCATCGAGTGCTATCAAAGCGCGTAAGTAACATATCAAAATGCGTAGATCAATAGTGCGAGCCAATAATGCTTCCACCATTTTTTTTATTTCACGCCAATTAGGTGGTTCTGATTCTTGAACACTATCACCCACTTGTTGTTCTGGCTTCCCTTTAAT
Source organism: uncultured Pseudomonadota bacterium (assembly GCA_903877065.1). Classification (GTDB taxonomy): domain Bacteria; phylum Pseudomonadota; class Gammaproteobacteria; order Methylococcales; family Methylomonadaceae; genus UBA10906. The sequence goes on along the minus strand of CAIRCR010000468.1, from coordinate 1,428 downwards.
AGCCTGTTCAAGCTCTATAAATTTGGGGTCATACTGTAGATCTTCCCCGCAAACATTGTATGAATCGATATCTTGTAAATAGTCATCAATATTCAAAATAGTACTCCTTTAGTTTTTAAATAATTGCGGTAGCTCAATAACTAAACAATCCACCAGACTTAGTTTTCAACGCGGTGATTTAAAGGCATGAAATTACTTGTGTAAAGTTATTTTTCCAAAAAAGTGACAAATGGTAGAAACATAATTTCAGTGCAAACGCTTAGTCATTGTTCTAATAACGTTTTGAATAATCGTGGCATTTTGCAGCTCGATATTTTTTTCGTAGCCGATCATTTTTGAAGTCGTAATAAAAAAAATTTTGGTCGAGTTATATCATTTCAATAAAATAATCAGGGTGTTATTTTTGACCGTGTGCTAATTAAGAAAAACCAACGATTCTTTAATGCTACGCGCTTGTTTATCTAGGTATTCGAGATGCTCACGTTCAATGTGTTTAATTAAATCGTTGGTTTCTTTTTGAAATTCCTGCTGCATTTTTTGAGTTTGTAACAACAATTCATCAAAATAATTTCCCTGTCTGAGATTAGAAACCATCTCATCATATTGTTTTGACACTTGGGCAAGTTCACCATTCAATTCAATCAAATGGTTTTTTGTTGTGATACACCAACCCAGTTGATTAGCTAAACTTTGAGTATTTTTCATGGTCTGCTCGCTTTGTGCTTTAATCGTCTTATCAGTTGTTCTTGGTTACTAATTTTCATACTTTGCCTGTTAATCAAAGATTTTAAATTTTCGATTTTATTGGAAAGTTTCCACTGTTTTTCTTTGAGCTGTTTCACATAATCAACCATAAAGCCCGTTGCTTCTGCCGCATCAATTTGATGCTTGTATTTTCGTTCTATTTCTTCAAGGCGCGGTTTTAATTTGATTAAATTGGCTTTAAATTCTTCTAACATTCGTAAATGTTGGTTGTAATCGTCAGTCTGTTTCATATTTTAGATTTCAGGTTTTTAAAGCGTTCACCTAATTTTGTCATTGTTTTTGCTGCGTCAATTTGATTGAACTCATTCACGACATTTCCTGCCATTTCGGCTGCTTTTGTAGCGATGCCACCAACAAATTTGAATACTCGCTCCCTGTCTTCTCGTTCAGCTTTTAATCTGGACTCTCGTTCAATACGCAGTCTTTCTTCTGCTAATTGTTTTTTCAAATCTTCAATTTTACGAGTTGCGTTTATTTTAAGTATCGAATGGCTTTTTGGATGTTGTTTCAAAAAACTTTCAAAAACAGCAATTGAATCTGAATCTCTTATTTTTTCCCATTCTTCATTTGCTAACTTATCTAATTCTTTTTGTACTTTTTCCTCATTCTGGTGTCGGGTAACCTCCTGCACAACAGGGCTGCACTTGAAGCTGTTGGTTGTGT
>CAIRCR010000467.1 GCA_903877065.1 uncultured Pseudomonadota bacterium | reverse complement strand
TGGATGCACAACGGTTTTGTACGAATCAACGAAGAAAAAATGTCGAAATCGCTCGGTAATTTTTTCACTGTCCGCGAAGTGTTGAAACAATATCGCCCTGAAATTATCCGTTTCTTTATTTTGTCGAGCCATTATCGCAGTCCGCTCAATTATTCAGATGAATCATTAGACGATGCAAGCGCAGGTTTAACAAGACTTTATAACGCGTTGCGTGATGTTTCTTGTGTTGAAAGTGGTGACATTGATTCAGAATTTAAAAATCGTTTTGAACAAGCGATGGATGATGATTTTAATACCTCAGTCGCGTTAGCTGTTTTGTTCGATGTGGCGCGAGAACTTAATAAAAGTAAATCTCCCGCTTTGGCGGCAACATTGAAATCACTTGGTGGTGTTTTAGGTTTGTTGCAAGACGATCCCGAACATTATTTGAAAGGTGAAAACGAAGATGACGCTGAAATTGAACACCAAATTCAAGCCCGAATTGATGCAAAAAAAGCGAAAAATTGGACGTTAGCTGACCAAATCCGTGATGAATTAAAAACTAAAAATATCATTTTGGAAGATTCACCTGACGGTTCAACTCGTTGGCGCAGAGAATAAATTTACGACATACTTCGCATGAATTTTGACGTGCTTTTGAACCTTTTTTATTTTGGAATGTTATGAAAACAATCGACCATTACGCGGTTTTTGGTTCGCCGATTAAACACAGCAAATCCCCTCGTATTCATAATTTATTTGCAACGCAAACCAATCAAACACTTGATTATGTTGCACATGAGGTTAATGCGGAGCAATTTATCACTGCTGTCACCGATTTTTTTGCACAAGGCGGAAAAGGCTTAAATTGCACTGTGCCGCTAAAAGAATTGGCGTGGCTCAATGCCAGTCACAGAACAGAGCGAGCCGAATCGGCAAAAGCAGTCAATACGTTGATATTACAAGCCGATGGCTTAATTTTAGGTGACAACACTGACGGCGTTGGATTGGTGACTGATTTAATCGTTAATAACAGCGTTGAATTGAAAAATAAACGTATTTTGATTTTAGGCGCGGGTGGCGCGACACGCGGTATTCTTGCACCGTTATTAAATGAGAAACCCGCGTGCATAACCGTAGCAAATCGAACCGTTTCAAAAGCCATCCAGCTGCCTCTTGAATTTAATCATCGTTTTCAAGGGTGCAGTTTTGACCAGTTAGATGGTCAGAACTTTGATGTCATTTTAAATGCAACTTCGGCGAGTTTAAGTGATGAGTTACCGCCGTTACCGCAAAATTTATTGACAGAAAACGGCGTTTGTTACGATTTAGCTTATGGCAATAAACCAACCGCTTTTGTGCGTTGGGGACAATTACAAAATGCGAGTAAAAGTTTAGATGGTTTGGGAATGCTCGTTGAACAAGCCGCTGAAGCATTTTTGCTTTGGCGCGGCGTGCGACCAAAAACAAGAGAAATCATTGAATTACTGAACGCAGAACGACCGCTTTAGTTTGAGTTTGTAATGTTTGAATGTCGGTTTAATTGAAATGTGACCAAAAATGCCGCCGACAACAACAGCACACCCAAAATCAACATCGTGGTAGTCGGACTAATTTGTTGTGAAGCGGCATAACTGTAACTTCCCACAGCGATAAGCATGGCGAGATTTTGAAAAAAACCTTGCACCGCAATTGCCCGTCCACTGCCAATACTTTGACAACCCAAGTCTTGCAACGCGGCATTTATAGGCACAATAAATATTCCGCCCATCACACCGATTAACAATAATACTGCCCGTGCTGCCCACAATGTTTCAGTGAAACTTAACACCATAATAAACGTCGCCATGCCATAAGCGGCAAATCGGATGCGGCGCAGTTGCTCTAACGTAATGAAGCGCGGCACAATCGCAGAACCGATAACAATCCCAACCGCTAAAAATAACGTCAATTCTGCAATTTCTGTTGCACTGTGTAGTGATAAAACTAAAGGCGACCATGCCACCAAAACCACACGCAATGTTGCCGCACTTGCCCAAAATAACGCACCACTTAAAACGATAAATCGGGCGCGTGGTGAAATAAAAAATTGTTGAATTTGAGTGTAAAAATAAAGCAATTTTGATTGTTTTTGCTCCTCATTTTGAGCGTTAACAATCGGCATTTTTTTGGGCAATAAACTGGCAATACTCGCTGACAATAAAAATAAACAAATCGTTCCAATCAACGCACCGTAAATCGAGGCATCAGCGACTTTTGCACCAATGGACATTCCAAACAAAATGGCGACAATCGTTGAACCTTCAATCCAACTGTTTGCCTTAACCAAATAATCGTGATCGACCAATTCGGGCAAAATGCCATATTTTGCTGGACTGTAAATTGCCGCACCAGCACCGACAATCGCGTAAGCAATCAGCGGTTCAACATTCAATAACAACAATCCCACACCGCTTGCTTTTACTAAGTTAGCGACAATTAACACGCGTTTTTTTGGATAAGAATCTGCAAAATGCCCAACCCACGGGGCAAGAATGACGAAAAAAATTAAAAATGCACTTTGCAAAGCGGGAATGTACCAGCTCGGTGAATTTGGGGCGTGCATCACAAGTGCAATAACGGTAAATAAAATGGCGTTATCCGCAAAGGCAGAAAGGAATTGAGCAACTAAAAGTGCAGTGAAGGATTTTTTCATATTAAGGAAGTTCGCCAGCGCGTAAAGCTAATAGTGAAATTTACCAACAGCTTTTAAGCGTGTTGTTTTATTGTGGCTAAAATAAGTGCAAACACATCGTGCTGACCTGTAACAAAGGAAATCGCGTCAGTTTCATGACGTAACCAAGTAAATTGCCGTTTTGCAAGTTGGCGTGTAGCGATAATCGCTTTTTCTGTCATTGTCGCTAAATCATAATCACCCTGAAAATATGACCATGCTTCTCGATAGCCCACCGCACGAATCGCGGGTAATTTGTCATGTAAATCACCGCGCAAATATAATTTTTCAACTTCGTCTAAAAATCCCTGTTCCAACATCGTATGAAATCGTTGCGCGATTATGTTGTGCAAAATATGTCTATCTTCAGGCGCGATAATGAATTTTTGAAATTGATAGGGCGGTGATTTTTGCTGGCTTTCGCTAAAAAAGTCACTTAACGATTTACCTGTTAATTCATAAACTTCTAATGCGCGTTGTACACGTTGTGGATCATTCGGGTGAATTCGTGCTGCGGCTTGTGAATCAATTTGTGCCAAGCGTTGATGTAATGCAATTTTACCGTTACAGGCTAATTCCAATTCCAATCGCGCCCGAATTTCAGTATTGGCGGTTGGTAATTCGGCTAATCCTTTGGTGATTGCGTTGAAATAAAGCATCGTTCCGCCCACCAAAATAGGTAGTTTTTTGCGTGCGGTAATATCTGCCATTAACGCTAATGCTTTATTGAGAAATTCTCCAGTAGAAAAGGATTCACTTGGATCGAGAATGTCGATGAGATGATGTGGAATACCACCACGCTCTGCAAAATTTGGTTTAGCAGTGCCAATGTCCATACCTTTAAAAACAAGTGCAGAATCGACACTAATAATTTCGCCATTTAACGCTTGTGCGAGTTGCACCGCTAATGCTGTTTTACCCGATGCAGTGGGTCCCATGAGTAAAATGGCTGCTGGTAATGTTTTTACTACGTCGTTTTTATTAGACAATTTTTTCACCACTTATCGAAATTCGACATATTCACAGAGGAAAGTAATGACCAAAGTATGCCAAAAAATAGGGGCATTTAAAATCGATACATGACAAACAAAAAAATATCGAATTTGAGTTTTGCTGACTAATTATTTTTGATTGGTATTCGTGTCTTTTTCGTCTGTGGAGACGAGTAAAAATATTTTGAAATTCATGTATTGTTTAATGTATTGAAAATGAATGATTTATTTTTTTTGGCTTTTATATTGCTTTTAACTTAAACATTATTATTTGGCTTATTCGCCCTATTCTGTTTACGGTAAAAATGTTTGGTTGCCATCATGAGAAAAAATAACATACCTCACTTGACTGCAGTTTTCACTTTCGCGTCCTATCTTGCCAGCCCAGCCGCTTATGGACTAGGTATTGGGGATATGAAATTGCAATCTGCACTTAATCAAAATTTACAAGCTGAAATTGCATTGCTTTTATCCAAAGATGAACAAGCAAATGATTTTAAAGTGGGTTTAGCTCCCAATGAAAAATTGGACGAGGCGGGGATTCCGTGGACATTATTTTTATCTAAAATTAAATTTCAAACCGTCACACAAAACGGAAAAACAGTCATAAAACTCAGTTCATCTGAAACCTTAAAAGAACCCTTTTTAGATTTTTTACTTGAAGTAAAAAGTGCAAAAGGCAGTTCATACCGTGAATTTACTGTACTCGTTGATCCACCATCGGCTTATCGTTCTGAAAATAAAACGGCGTTGATAGACGATCAAAATATCACAGGTAATGACAACACTTATGGACCTACACGCGCCAGCGAAACGCTTTACCACATTGCCTCACAATTCAATAAGCAAAATGACGTGTCATTGAATCGAATGATTACCGCCATTTATGTTGCTAATCCGAACGCATTTTCGAGTAATGGAATAAATTCATTACTTGCGGATAAAATTTTGAAAATTCCAAGTATCGAAAGCTCCCCAGAATTTTTTGCTGTTGATTTACAACAAACGGTGGCGAAACCAAAACCAAAAACCGTCAAACCAAAATCGACCAATGTCTTAAAAACATCTGTGCCAGTTCCCGTCGATTTTGACACTTTGCGTCAACAAATGACCGACTTGGAAAAAAAGTTAGCTGAAATAAAACAAGTCATCGCTGAAAAAGAGACTCAAATAACAGTCCCCAAAGTATCCGAAGTTGCCATTCCTACGCCTGAAAAACCACCTGTCGTTGCGCCTGTAGCATCTCCAGAACCTGTCGCCCCGCCATCGGTCGTTATCCAAACGAATCAGGTTGTTGTTCCTAAGCCAACTATTCCGACTCCAATTGACGCTTCAGGGTTAATTTCTACGCCTACGCTACAAATACCTACAGAGCCAATTGCTGTATTGCCGCCGCCTGCCTTAACTGCGGTAAAAACGCCAACAGCAGTAGTTCCGACAGTTGCAGCTTCAACATCTTTACCCACTACGGAAAGTGATACGGATATGTATTATTACATTACGGGTGGTTTTGGTTCATTACTGATTGGTTTGCTCGGTTGGCTTGGTTTTCGTAAAAGAAATGAAGCTAAAAATGTCGAACCAGAAATTGTCGTAGTTTCGGAAGTTAGCACCGAAGACAGCGCTTACGAACAGACTTCAGATGAATATCAAGCAGTGATTGATTCATCTGAAACGATGTTCAGTGATTCAGCCGATATTATGACAAACGAAGAATTGGAAGACATTTTTTCCACCGCTAATTTTAGCGACTTTGAAGTTAACGATGCAGATAAACATGATGTAGATGATGTTATATATAAAGCGGATATTTATTGTGCTTACGGTGACAATGAGCGAGCAGAACAATTATTGATTGATGAATTTGAAAACAAACCACAAGCCCTTGAATACGCGCTGCATTTATTGGAAATTTACGCCAAACAAGATAAAAAAATAGAATTTAAGGATTTTATATTCAAATTAGCAAAATTGGGCAAAAACGATTTACCCGAATTTTGGACACAAGTTTCTGATCTTGCGTCCGAGTTTTATCCAGAAGCTCTATTTTTTATGCCGCCTCCAGCTGTTCCAGATCCATTAACAGCAATTCCTTTTGATGAAATGTTTGCAAACGTCAATTTAAATGAAAAATTTGATAATGCTACTGATTTTGACTTGATGAGTTTTGACGATAATGAAAAATTTGATAATGCTACTGATTTTGACTTGATGAGTTTTGACGATGAAGAAGTGACTTCTGGACAATCAAGCACCGAAGAATCTGTGCCTGTGTCACAGGAATTTAATTTAAACAGTCAATCGTTAGATTTCAGTGATTTTGAATTTAATGAAAAGGAAACACCCACTGAAAAATTTGAGCTTGGTCATTTTGAACTCGATGAAGATGAAACCGTGTCTGCCGAATCGATGACCGATTTTGTCACTTCATCACCCGACAAGGTATCGCACGAATTTGATTTAGACCGCCAATTGTTAGAGGTCAGTGGTTTTGAATTTAATGAACATGAAACGCCCTCTGAAAAATTTGAGCTTGGTCATTTTGAACTCAATAAAGATGAAAAACTGTCTGCCGAATCAATGACCGATTTTGTCATCTCATCACCAGACAAGGCATCGAGAATATTTGATTTAGACAGTGAACCTTTAGATTTCAGTGGTTTTGAATTTAATGAACATGAAACAACCACTGAAAAATTTGATTTTGGTAGTTTTGAACTCAATGAAGAAAAAGAAGAAAAAGCGGCATCAACGTTATCAATGACAGATTTTGTCACTCCATCACTGGACAAGGTATCGCTTCTATTTGAGCTGGATAGTGAATCGTTAGCAGAAAAAAAAATCGCAAATTCAAAACAGCATTGAAATTTGTGCTTTTAAAACCTGATTTTAACCTACCCAAACACGCGCATTTCTGAACAAACGTAACCATGCACCATCTTTACCCCAGTCGCTTGGCGACCAAGAATTTTGCAACGTTCTAAAACAACGTTCAGGATGCGGCATCATAATCGTAACTTTGCCGTCCGTTGTCGTTAATCCCGTAATGCCAAACGGTGAACCATTTGGGTTTGCAGGGAAATCGGTTGTTGGTACGCCGCGAGAATCCACATAAGACAATGCAATCATTTTCGCTTCAACGGCGGATTGCAGATTTTGCGAAAATACCGCCCTGCCCTCTCCATGCGCGACAACAACTGGCATTCTCGAACCCGCCATGCCTGCGAGTAAAATTGATGGTGATTCTTCCACTTTCACTATTGCCACACGCGCTTCAAATTGTTCAGAATTATTGCGGGCAAAACGCGCCCAATGCTCTGCATTTGGAATAATTTCTTTTAAGCTCGACAACATTTGACAACCGTTGCAAACGCCTAAACTAAACGTATCTTCACGCGCAAAAAATGCCGCAAATTCGTCACGCGCTTTTGGATTAAACAAAATGGATTTTGCCCAACCGCCACCAGCACCTAAAACGTCACCGTAAGAAAATCCGCCGCAAGCCACTAAACCTTTGAAATCTTGCAAGCTAACGCGCCCGTGAATAATGTCACTCATGTGAACGTCGATACTGCTAAAACCTGCTCGGTCAAACGCTGCCGCCATTTCGACGTGACCATTCACGCCTTGTTCACGCAAAATGGCGATTTTCGGACGCGATAAATTCAAAAACGGTGCGGCAATATCTTCATGAACATCAAACGTCAAAAGTGCGTGCAAACCTCTATCGGAATTGTCAGTAATTTGGTCAAATTCTTGTTTTGCACAGGTTGGATTATCGCGCAATGCTTGCATTCGATAACTGAGTTCTGACCATGTTTTTTGTAGAGCCGCTCGCGTTTCGCTGTAAATAATTTCGCCCGACTTTGAAATGTTCAAGCGTTGATTTTCATGCGTGCCGACGGTGCCGATTTCAAACACGCAATCGATTAAACCGTTGTGTGTAAATAACGTTTTTACGTTTTCTAAATCGTCAATTTTGACTTGAACAACCGCGCCTAGTTCTTCATTGAATAATTCGCTTAAAATGTCGTCGTTTAAATTTAAATTCACTTCCAAACGGCTAGCAAAAAGCATTTCAGCCGCAACCGCCAATAAACCGCCGTCTGAACGGTCGTGATACGCGAGCAATTTATCGTTTTGATTAAGCGTTTGAATCGATTCAAAAAACGCTTTCAAACGTTTTGCATCGTCCACGTCAGGGCAATTGTCACCGAGTTGGTTATAAACTTGCGCCAAAACAGAACCGCCTAAACGATTTTTGCCTGCGCCTAAATCAATCAAAAGTAACACGCTGTTTTCAACCGCTTGTAATTCAGGCGTGAGCGTTTTTGTTACGTCTAAAACAGGCGCAAACGCTGTGATAATCAACGACAAGGGCGCAGTCATGGTTTTTTCACCCGCTTCATCGCGCCAAACTGTTTTCATCGAAAGTGAATCTTTGCCGACAGGAATCGCAATGCCTAATTCGGGGCAAAGTTCTAAACCGACGGCTTTCACGGTGTCAAATAACGCAGCGTCTTCACCCGCAACACCTGCCGCCGCCATCCAATTTGCCGATAATTTAATATCTCGCACGGCATCAATTCGCGCCGCAGCTAAATTCGTCAACGCCTCACCAATTGCCATACGTCCCGATGCAGGTGCATTAATCACAGCAATCGGCGAACGTTCACCCATTGCCATCGCCTCACCTGTTGTCGCTTGAAAACCAGACGTTGTCACCGCAACATCGGCAACAGGAATTTGCCAACGTCCAACCATTTGGTCACGCGCCACTAAACCCGTCACTGAACGATCGCCAATATGAATCAAGAAACTTTTATCTGCCACGGCGGGAAATGCCAAAACTCGGTTAATCGCCTCAGAAAGCTCGATATTTTCAATCTTGAACACGGCAATGTTTGGCGCAACGTGTTCAACTGAACGGTGCATTTTAGGTGGTTTACCGAATAAGACTGACATTGGCAAATCCACTGCCGTTTCGCCGAGTAAATTATCCGAAAGGCTTAAATGTTCTTCGTCGCGCACTTCGCCGATAACCGCGTATAAACAATGTTCACGTTCGCAAAAAGCTTCAAATAATTCTAAGGATTCAGGTCTGATAGCGACAACGTAACGTTCTTGGGCTTCGTTGCACCAAATTTGCATTGGTGACATTCCTAAATCGGCATTTTGCACGTTGCGTAATTCAAAGCGTCCACCGCGTCCGCAATCGTGAATAATTTCAGGCACTGCGTTTGATAAACCGCCTGCGCCAATGTCGTGAATGGAAACGATGGGGGTATTTTCGCCGAGCGCGTTGCAATGGTTGATAACTTCTTGGCAACGGCGTTGCATTTCGGGATTTTCACGTTGAACGCTGGCGAAATCGAGTGATTCAGAACTTTCGCCCGACGCTTGAGACGATGCCGCACTGCCGCCCAAACCAATTAACATCGCAGGCCCTCCGAGAATAATAATCAACGAACCTGCTGGAATCGGCAATTTATTAACGAGCATGGGGCGAATCGTGCCAACACCGCCTGCAATCATAATCGGTTTGTGATAACCACGAAATTGGTTGTCGCTGTTTAAAACAGGTTGCTCAAACGTGCGGAAATAACCCGTTAAATTTGGGCGACCAAATTCATTATTGAACGCCGCGCCACCGAGCGGAGCTTGCAACATGATGTCTAACGCCGACGCAATGCGGTCAGGTTTGCCGTGCCGTTGTTCCCAAGGTTGCGCGAAATCTGGAATCTGTAAATGTGAAACTGAAAAACCTGTCAAACCTGCTTTCGGTGTTGAACCACGACCTGTTGCACCTTCATCACGAATTTCACCACCCGAACCCGTCGCCGCGCCTGAATACGGTGAAATCGCCGTCGGATGATTATGCGTTTCGACTTTCATTAACAAATGCGCAGCTTCTTCGATATACGCATATTCGCCTGTGTGTGGATTGCGAATAAAAACCTGCGTGGACGCATTTTCAACAACAGACGCATTATCGTGATACGCCGACAAAATAGCGTGCGAACTGACTTCGGACGTGTGACGAATCATTTTAAACAACGTTTGCGCTTGTTCGATGCCATCAATTGTCCAATCAGCGTTAAAAATTTTGTGGCGACAATGTTCAGAATTGGCTTGTGCAAACATCATCAATTCAACATCAGTCGGATTACGTTCAAGCTGTTGAAATGCGTTTGTTAAATAATCTATTTCGTCCGCAGATAACGCCAAACCTAAAACCGTATTCGCCGAAATGAGCGCGTCGCGTCCTTGTTCGAGGATGTTGATGTGTTGCAACGGCAAGGGTGAATGTTGGGCAAATAAATCTAAATTTGTTTGGTCGAAGATAACAGTTTGCGTCATTCGGTCATGCACAACACGGGCAACGTTTTCATTCAACGGCAAGTCGCTAACAATGAAATACTCAATGCCGCGTTCGATGCGTTGAATGTCAGTCAAGCCGCAACGGTGCGCGATGTCTGTGGCTTTACTTGACCACGGTGAAATTGTCCCCGAACGCGGCACAACTAATAAACACGCGCCCATTTCATCGATGGTTTTAGTTGAGCCGTAAGTTAAAAGCCTTTCCAAAATCGGTCGTTGTTCGTCACTTAAATTCCCTGAAATAAAATGCACAAATCGAGCCGCTACTTTTTGAATGTCAGGTTGTACCGCTTGTAAATTGATCAATAATTTTTCTGAAACGTTGTCGGATAAAGCGGCGGTGCTGATTAGTTTTTGCATGGTTTTTATCGGAGTTTTTATCGGAATGAAAATATGTCGGTTTTCGGTCAGTGATTTACTTGTCAGGTTTTTCGGGTGATTTTAGGCAACCAGATAACACCCCAAAAACATTAAAATTTATTTTTTTGCAATTGAATTCCAAGCGACAAGCCAAACTTGAGATTGATAAGATTCTGTTTTTTTATCAAGTATACCGTTCAAAATAAGTTTCAATGTCGTGTAAATAATGCCGAAAAAATAACTGTAAATAAGCATCGGTGCAAGGCTACGAATTTCGCCGTTGTTAATGCCTAATTGAATCATTTTCAGCATTTTGTTTACCGCTGGCGTTTCTAAAAAAGGTTTTTCGTCTGGCAAAAATTCAGCGACATTTATTTCAAATAAAAACCGTAATACGTCAGGAGCTTCGTCGGTGAGTTTAAATAGCAAATCAACCAAACTGTGTAACTGTTCCGCCGCTTTTTTGTTACGACGGCGAATTTCATCAATGGACACACTCAAACTGTCTACGATATTGTTGTACAAAGTCGCCGCAAGCTGTTGTTTACTGTCAAAATGAGTATAGATTTCTTGGGTTTGCGTGAGTTGTGCGGCGAGTGCGATTTCGGTCAGCGAGGTATTAAAGTAACCCTTCGTGACAAATAAACTCAACGCACTGCGTAAAATTTCATTTTGAGTATCGTTTTTTTTCTGAATCAAAGTTTTTTCTTGTTCCATATTTTTCTAACCTTCCATCGGCGGTTGTTATGTTGTGTTGTATTGATAGCGGCAAACGCCGCGTATAAGTATTGAATCATTGACCATAATGTCAAAACAGCGGCGATATAAAGTAAACCGTAGCCAAATGATAAAATTGGCAAACCGAATAAGTCATCACGATAAAGTAAAAAACCAATGGCGAGCATTTGTGCGCTGGTTTTCCATTTACCCATTGAGGACACTTGAACATGAGCGCGTTTACCCATTTCTGCCATCCATTCACGCAGCGACGCAATGGTAATTTCACGTCCAATAATAATCGCGGCGGGAACAGTCAAATAAGGATCCGACTGTTGTTGCACGATAAGCACTAAAACTACGGCAACCATCAATTTATCGGCGACAGGATCTAAAAATGCACCAAATTGGGTTTCTAATTGCATTCGCCGCGCCAAATAACCGTCGAGCCAATCCGTAAAACCCGCGAGCAAAAAAATAAACATACACGCCACATTTGCATATTGCCACGGCAAATAAAAAACGTCCGTCAATATCGGAATTAACGCGATGCGTAACAGAGTTAAATACGTTGGAATATTGAATGAAAGTGTCATGTGAATGGCGTGAAGTCGCTTATAAGTGGCTTTATCATAACACTGTTTAGCTGAATTATTACGCCGTTAAAAGCGGCATAATTGTTTGAAAAACAGCATTGAAAGTCGCTACGGTAAGGCGTTTTGTTTTTACGTTATAACCGCTGGTGTGATAAGAATTGATGAGCTTATGATTATTTGGCAATTCATGTTTTGCGTTGTGAGCGAATTTCACGCTCGATAATTTTAATCCGTAGGCTTTCAAAACGGCTTGATGCGCGATTAAACCCAGTGTCAAAATGACCGCTTTTTCAGGCAATGTTTCTAATTCTTTCGCTAAAAACGCGTTACAAACGTTAATTTCTTCACCTGTCGGCTTATTTTGCGGCGGCAAACATTTTACTGCGTTGGTAATTCGGGCATTTTTCAAAATTAAACCATCGCCTAATGATTCTGAAGTTGGACGATTACTAAAACCAAATTCATGCAAGGCTTCATAAAGTAAAAGCCCCGCGTAATCACCTGTAAACGGTCGCCCTGTGGCATTTGCACCGTGCATTCCAGGAGCTAATCCGACAATCAATAATTTTGCATTTTCGTCACCAAACGGCGCAACAGGTTTGCAATGATAGGTTGGATTTTTTTCTTTCACCTCAGACAAAAATGCCGCAAGGCGCGGACATTTTTGGCAATTCAAGTCGAAGTAAGATTCGTACATTTAATACACGTCACGAACGTAACGTTTATCTTTTTTGAGCTGATTAACGTAATCAATCGCTTGTTGCTCAGTTTTATTTCCATGTGTTGCAATAACATCATGTAAGGCTTTATCAACATCTTTTGCCATGCGATACGCATCGCCGCAAACAAAGAAATAACCGCCCTGCCCTAACCACGCAAACAATTCCGCGCCGTGTTCACGCATTTTGTCTTGAACGTAAATTTTTTCTTCTTGGTCACGCGAAAACGCCAAGTCCAAACGAGTAAGCAAACCGCTTTTGCCCATTTGTTCTAATTCGTCGCGGTAAATAAAATCAGTTTCTGCATTTCTATCACCGAAAAACAACCAGTTTTTACCTTTCGCGCCACGAAATTGACGTTCTTGTAAAAACGCACGAAATGGCGCAATCCCCGTTCCAGGTCCAACCATGATGATGGGTAAATCGTTGTTATCTGGCACGCGGAAAACTTTGTTTGGCGTGAAAAAGCAACGAATTTCGGTCGTTTCACCCGTCAAATCAGCGAGGAAAGTTGAACAAACGCCTTTGTGTGAACGTTCAAACGCATTGTAACGAACACTGGCAACAGTCAAATGCACTGCTTCAGAATTGGCTTTGCCACTCGATGAAATTGAATAAGCACGATGTTGCAGTGGTTTTAACAGTCCAAAAAATTCGCTTAGTGTAAATTCAAGATTTGGATTTTGACGCAATAAATCCAATATATCGCGTCCCCATAAATACTTGCTCAATGCGTCTTTATCATTGAGTGCGTTATTTAATTCTTGATTCCCTGAACGTAAAGCAATTTCTTGTAAAAGTTCTTTGCTCGGCGTTTTGATTTCAAATTGATTGAGCAATTTATCTTCAGGATCTGTTCCGAAAAAGTTGAGTTCTTTCAAAATATTCGCAACTAAATCAGGGCAATTTGTTGGTACAACGCAAAGCACATCGCCCGCTTCATAACTCAAGCCTGAACCTGCGATTGAAATTTCATAATGACGGGTTTCTTTTGATGAGTTGTCAGCCGTCAATAAACGATTCACCAGCAATTTTGCTGGGAATGGATTTTTACGGTTGTATTGTGATTTGTCGTCGCTGTCTTCAGATACGATTGCAGTGGTTGCATCGCTACCTACTAACGCTGGAATGACAGCGTGCATCCATTCTTCGGCGTGTTCTTCATATTCAACATCGCAATCGACGCGCGTGTGCAAACGGGTTGCGCCGAGTTCTGCTAAACTGTTGTCCCAATCAATTCCCGCTTGGCAGAATAAATCGTAACTCGTATCGCCAAGTGAAAGAATGGCGAATTGTAAGTTTTCTAATTTCACCATTGAATCTGCTTGAACCGCAGACCACAAAACTTGTGCGTTGTCAGGCATTTCGCCTTCGCCGTAAGTGCTGGTAACAATGAGCAAGGTTTCCATTTTGGTCAGCGCGTCAGCATCGACTTCGTCCATGCTTTTGATGACAGGATTTAAACCGTGTGCTTTGGCGACTTTTACACAATCACGCGCCACCGATTCGGCTGTGCCAGTTTGTGAACCGTACAAAATGTGAATGGTGCGAGCGGTTTGTGCGTTTGAGCTGTTTTGCACAAGTTGCGAATGCAAACCTGCGAAAAATCCTCCGAGCCATGCACGTTGGTTGTCGCTGTAAGGTGCGTCGTTTGGAAGTTTGTGTGTTTTCATTTTAATTATTAACCTAAAATTTATTTTTCTTGCTTACGCTAATTCCAAACTAACCAAACTCGCCAAATGTTTCTCAATAGGCGTAATGTCAGCCAGCGCGGCATGATTAACGTGACTTTGCTCAATAATCCAAACTGTCGAACCCATCGAGTTAATGCTTTGCACCGAGCGATTGATTAACGCAGTTTTGTAATCATTCAAACGTTTATTTGCCAGCAACGCCGCGATTTCATCATCGTTATAACTGCTGTAGGCTTCACGAGTGGTTTTGACTAACGCATCTTGCAATTTGCG
>CAIRCR010000466.1 GCA_903877065.1 uncultured Pseudomonadota bacterium | reverse complement strand
TAATTCCCATTTTAGTTACTGCGATGATTTGGGTTGTGGGTGGAGAAAAAGTTGATGCTCATGAAATGTCAGTTGGGCAACTCGTGTCATTTTTATTAATTTTGACTATGCTCTACTCCCCTATTAGCGAATTGTTCAATGTGGCGTCAGGCTATGTTTATGAACTCGCTGCGTTTCGGCGTATAGCAAACTTGTTTCAAATCGAGTCAGATTTAGTCATGAAACACTCAACGCAGAATGAATTACCATCGATAGATGTTGAAAAATATTCAACGTTTTTTGAGCTGAAAAACGTAACCTTTACCTACGAAACTAACCCTATAATCAAAGAATTAAACATATCTTTGAAAAAGGGGATTTGCACTGCATTGGAGGGGGCAAATGGCGCTGGTAAATCCACACTACTTTTACTACTAAGTCGCCTGGAGTTGCCGAGCTCGGGAGCAATCTATTTAAATAATACCTTATTATCAACATTGCCACATAGCACCATTGCAGGTCTGTACGGGTATATACCACAAAATGTATTTATTTTTGGAGATTCTCTGCGTATGAATATCACGATGGGACGAGATATATCAGACGATAAAATTTTCGATCTCATTGCGAATATTGGCTGGGATGATTTGATATCAAATTGGAATCAAAACCTAGGTGCGAAGATATTGGAAAACGGTCGCGATCTTTCTGGTGGACAAAAACAGAAAATTGTTTTGCTTAGAGCATTAGTTAATGAACCTCCAATTTTACTTTTGGATGAGCCAGAAAAAAATCTTGACAATCACTCATTGATAAAACTGACTGAATATCTTGTGAAAATCAAGGAGCGATGCACTATTATCTTAGTATCGCATAGTAATGTTTTTAAAGATGTTATTGACCAAAAAATTCAGATAACTTGATATGTGATAACTTGCTTTTTACTTTTTTGCACCTGAACATTATGAACATGAATCATCTTAAAAAATATTTTCGCAACTCACTATTAATATTCGGGATGGTGGTGTTACTTGGTGCGTGTGCTGGAGGGGCTGGCTACAGCGACTCGCCTGTTATCGAAAATACTCCTGCCGCTCGTCAGGCTTACCTTACTACTGAACTGGATCGTGTTTTTGAAACACAACAAGATGCTTTGCAGCCAGGAGTCAGTGCGATGATCATTAAGGATGGCGCAGTTGTCTATAGTCGCAGTAAAGGTATGGCAGATATCAAGCAAGGTGTATCTATTACATCCGATACTGCATTTGATATCGTTTCTGTCACTAAACCTGTAACTGCGATTGCAGTCATGCAGCTCATGGAGCGTCGGTTCTTGTCATTAAATGACTCAGTTTTGAAGTGGTTACCAAATCTACCATCTGCATGGCATGGTATCACGATTCATCATCTTTTATCTCATACATCTGGAATTCCTGATTGCTGCTCTGGAATATCACTAGAGAAATTTCAAGAGCTTTATGGACTAAATAATCAACAAATTATTCAACGCATAGCACAAACGGAT
>CAIRCR010000465.1 GCA_903877065.1 uncultured Pseudomonadota bacterium | reverse complement strand
TGTCTGTTAAAAAACTGCCTGACGCACCACAATGACTTTCACTGCCCACTTCTTCATGATCAAAAAAGGCACAAACCAATGTGCTGTCATTATGCAATACACTTTCATCAAGCAATGCGTTAATCGCCGCATGACACGACGCTAAATTGTCAATTTGTCCGTTGGCAAAAAATTCGTTATTCGCGCCCCAAAAACTGCCTTTTTGCGTATCGAAAACATTTAAATCCCACGTCAAAATTCGAGCTGCATTTTCAGGTAATTGGCTTTGCAATAACGCCGTAAATTGTGAAATGGGTAATTGTTGCGTCATGTTTGCAAGAATTAAATTCAACTCGTTTTGTTTATGAAATTTCAGACCATCTTCATTAACTCCACGATTGAGATGAATCGCTAAATTGGGCAAACGCAATAAAGGTTGTGAAAAATGAACCAGATTTTGCGCTAACTCACCTTTTTCAGTTTGATAATTCAAACGACCAGCAAAACTTAATTCTCTATCCGCAAACGTCGCTAAAATCACGCCGCCGTAAATTTCAACATTTAATCGTTCAAGTCCAGTATTTGCCGTGATTGGATTTGGCTTAATTCGCAAACTCGGTGAATCAGTGTGTGCGCCGATAATTTTAAAGCCCGTTTCAGCAACCGATTTTTTTCCGTGAACAAATGCGATAATTGAAGAATCACCGCGTACAACGTAATAACGTCCACCACATTCTAAATCCCACATTTCAGTTTCGTATAACTTCTGAAATTGAAATGACACAAGTTGAGTTTCGATAGTTTTGACAGCGTGCCAAGGGCTTGGACTGTAATCAATAAAATGGAGCAAATCCGCAGAACATTGTTGGGTATTCATAATTTCTCTCGCAAAAGTAAAGCCGTGACATTGACATAATAATGTACACCAGTTGATTCAAATGCTATGAGTAAAATTACACATCAGACTAACCAGCATTAAATATTTATCGTGCTATTGAAGGACAATTTACAGAACTAGCAGTTAAAATGGACAAATCGTGAGTGTTAATTCAAAACGGGCTACGCGCTCTCAATCAATTTATGATTTTTTGAATGGCGATTTACACGAAATTTTTACATCCGCACGCGTCACAAAGTCGATTTTAAATTTTAAAACCTATAAGGAAGGAGAAAAATGGAAATGCCCGATCAAACTACCCATTTTGTTATTGATGCAACGTTTTACACGTTGATGATTTTTTCTGTGCTGACATGGACGCTGATTTTTTTCAAAATTTGGCAATTTGCCACCAATAATTTAAATAATAAAAAGTTTAACGATGTGTTTTGGAACGCCAGAAATTTAGAACAAGCCAAACATTTACCCGCCGAGATTTTCAATGGCACACAATCACATTTGGCTTATGAAGGCTTGCTTTGGCTAGACCAATATGAGCGTTTGCACGGAAAAAGTTTCAACTATACGGGCAATCCTGCTGAGTTACTTGAACAAACCTTGCGAAATCAATTGCAAAAAGAACAGCACACGCTTGAAAGTGGTTTGACATTACTCGCAAGCATTGGCAGCACCGCTCCGTTTGTGGGTTTGTTCGGAACAGTCATCGGAATTATGCACGCGATGCACGATATTACCGCGAGCGGCTCAACCAGTTTAGATGTTGTCGCGGGTCCAATCGGTGACGCGCTAGTTGCCACTGCGATTGGTATTGCCGTCGCAGTTCCTGCCGTGCTGGCATACAACTTCTTTTTACGTCGGGTGAAATTACAACGTCAGCAATTAGAAAGTTTTGTTGGGCATTTTTTACTTGCTGTGCGACCTGAAACGTTGCCGACCGAATAGGAGATTGCCGTGGCATTCAAACCCCAATCTGATGACGACAGTGCAATGAGTGAAATTAACGTCACGCCACTTGTTGACGTGATGTTGGTACTGGTGATTATTTTGCTCGTGACTGCGCCATTATTGACGCAATCGGTACAAGTCAAATTACCCAAAACTGCTGAAACCGTCGCAGACGCACAAAATCAACCGTTGCAACTTGGCATCGACGCGCAAGGTGCGATTACGTTAAATAAAATTCCGCTAGCTGATTTGCCTACGTTGGAAAATAATTTGAAATCTGAACTCACTAAAGATGCTGAAATCGGGGTGCATTTGTATGCCGATAAAGCGGTCGTTTATGAAAAAGTGGCTGAAGTGATGGCAACGGTTCAGCATTCGGGCATTTCTAAAATTGCGTTTGTAACGATGGAGCAGTAAATGATTCGGACAATTTTTTTTATTCCAGCATTGTTTTTAACTGCCTGTGAACCCACGAAAACATTGCAAAAATTTGAAGGTTACACACAAGGCACAACTTATCACATCAGTTTTTGGTCGTCGAAAAAAAACGTTGATGCCATAACGTTGCAACAAGCTGTCGATGCCGAATTGAAACGGCTTGATGAACAAATTTCAAATTACCGTGACGATTCAGTGATTGAAAAATTTAACGCAGCTAATTCAACAGAGCCACAAGAAATCAGTGCAGAAATTGTCGATTTAATCGAAAAAACACGCGCTGTCAGTGAAGCCAGTCACGGTTGCTACGATTTGACGATTAAACCTTTATTTGATTTGTGGGGATTTAAAGGTGAATCGTTAACACCGCCAACGCCTACCGCTTTGCAACAAGCCTTATCACAAGTTGGTTTTTCACAATTAGAAACCATTGACGCAACGCATTTACGCAAACGTATTCCGAATTTAAAACTTGATTTGTCGTCGGTCGGACAAGGTTATAGCGTGGGACAAATTGCCCGAATGTTTGACGCTCAAGGCATTGACAATTATCTGATCGAAATCGGTGGTGAATTACAAACACGAGGTGAAAAACCAGATGATTCAATGTGGCGTGTGGCGTTGGAAAAACCGCTGTCAGGTGAACGTTCAATGCACAAAATTGTCACCGTCAATCGAACCGAGCCTTTAGGAGTGACAACTTCGGGAACGTATCGACATTTTTTTGATTCGGACGGCAAACGCTACAGCCACATTTTAGATGCCAAAACAGGTGAACCCATCATTCATCAAACCGTTTCTGTGACTGTTTTTGATGAAAATGTCACCACCGCTGAAATTTGGGATACCGCTTTATTATGTTTGGGACGTGAAACAGGAATTGAAGTGGCAAATCAAGCTGGAATTGCTGCCCTGTTTATTGAGCAGCAAGGTGAAATATTTAATGAATTTAGTTCGACAGCTTTGGGCAATTTGAAAACGGTGGAAATTAAATAATTTCTGCTTATTGTGACCGCACCCAATCGCCAACTTTAATGCCTAATTTGCTCACAGAACCTTCAACACTTCCAACAGCGTAACGCGCTGTAATACTTTGAATCGTCAACACACTAACGGGCTGTTTATCGCTGGTAACGAAACTACTACCGCCTTCTAAATGCAGTCCGTCAGTTGCCGTGCCGTAAACAATCAATTGGTCGCCAACATTCAATTTTTCTTGTGCGCCCGCGTCAATAAAGACTTTGTCGCCTTTTATATCTGCAATGCGTGTGGCGAACGGGTAACAACTCAAAGCGTGTTGAATGTCGTTGGTGGCTTTGTCAATAATTTCAGTGATTTTTCTGCCTGTTGACGTGGTGCGAAAACCCTCACTGCCAACTGTGTAACTTGCTGGAATCATCACATCGCCTTCAGATTTATCAACATAACGACGTTGCAACAACAACGCGCCAGTCATGCCGTCGTGAACGTAAACATCAATACCGATATTTCGTTTACCTGAAATATTGCGCTCCCAACTTTTGATTAACGCCGCAACACCACTACCCGCCATGTATTCATTTGAGGCAATTTCTAAATCTCGAATGACACCAGACAATACAAATTGTGCGCCTGATTTAGTTGCCATTTGAACAACTTTTGAAACTTGATAAGCCTCGCGTTCTTGCATTTCTGGAGCTAAATCAGGGCGTGGGTAAAGCGCAATATTCGTAGCGTTAATGCCAATAAATTGATTCGTTTCCATCAATAAATTGTTAATTTCACGCGAAATACCGTTGTCTAAATCATTGGTTTCATAATCACTAATTTGTTCTTGCACCACACGCGGAAACGCAGTGGCAATAATGCGTTTCCGATACGTTTGTTGGCACATTCCCGTCGGCGATAATTCAACCATTGCTTTGACATGATAAATGTCGCCTGCTTGCCATTCACGCAACACTTTGGTGTTACTTACCGTCGCCGCTGAACGCATTGACATCGAATCGAGCAATAAATTGTTGTTATTTACTGATGATTGGCTATGCACAGCAACTGAGGATTGTTGCGACGCGATACGAATTGCATCTTGCAAGGCTTGTTTTTTAGCAAGTAAAACAGCACCGTTATGAATTGCGGCCTGTCCTTCGACAGTCGCAATATTTTGTGTGGGCGTTACCGCTGCTGGTTGTGCGCCAAAATTTGCACAAGAAACCGTGCCTAAAAAGGCACTTAATGTCGCAAGCCTCAACAAGAGCGTATTCATTGTTATTTCTCCACAATCAACGGACGATTAAAGCCAGAAGTAATGGGATATTCATAACAATCCATGCTATTACAATTCGTAGGCGTTCCAGTCATTGCGCTAGCCATGACAGTTATGGAAGGTTGAACGCTAGATGAAACATTTGAAAGCGGCGGTACGAGTTCAGCGGCTTGTGCTGCGGGCGACTCTGGGTGTTGCATACATTGATTGATCATTGCCCGTGAGCCGTTCATGCACTCATAAAAACGTGGGGTAAGTTCGATGGCAACGACTGTTTCAAACGTATCATCGCCTGCATACATATCGTGGTTAATTGCAACGGTGCGAACGACTTTCGCGCCACGCAAATACGCATCAACATAAGATTTGTAACTGTCATGTGTGATGATCATATTTTCAACAGTAGTTATACCGCTCAATCGCACGCCGTAAACTTGTTCAGATAAACTGCGGTACGCATCTAATTTTGCTGATCGCATTGCCATCAATTTGATTTGTGAACGTGAGTATTTATCGCTTTTTTCCGCTGTGCCGTAGCCCGTTGCGGTTAATTGTTTATATTGTGAAAAATCTTCAACATCATTTGGCGTAGTCGTCATGGACAGCGAAGTCATTGCGGTACACGCCGACAACGTCGCACTTAAAAATGCACAAAATAAAACAGGTTTAAAAGTATGGCTTTTCATGAAAAACTCCTTTGTGGGTGAGCAAGTGTAGCGGCGAAAATATTAATTTCTTAAATTTTGTTCATTTTACACACTTCTTACTCGATGTTAGACTTAGGTACTTAATTTTTTTTACGGCTTTTAACTTCATTTTTAAATCAAACTCCCGCATGGATAATCTTAATTCCACTCAAAATAGTTTAGTTAGCGTACACAACTTGACGTTTTCGCGTGGCAAAAAGAAAATTTTTAATGATATTTCGCTCGAATTTGAGCGTGGAAAAATCACGGCAATTATGGGACCGAGTGGAACGGGTAAAACCACATTGCTAAAAATTATCGGTGGACAACTTTTCCCCGCACACGGTTCAGTCACAGTAAACGGTCGAAATGTGCATCATTTAAAACATGACGAGTTGTATGCACTGCGTAAACGAATGGGAATGTTGTTTCAAAGTGGCGCGTTGCTCACTGACATGAATGTTTTTAATAATGTGGCTTTTCCATTGCGTGAACACACTCAATTGCCAGAATCAATGATTCGCTCACTCGTTTTAATGAAATTAGAAGCGGTTGGTTTACGAGGCGCACGCGATTTAATGCCAAATGAATTATCTGGTGGAATGGCAAGGCGTGTAGCGTTGGCACGAGCCATCGCACTCGACCCAATGATGATAATGTACGACGAGCCATTTACTGGACAAGACCCTATTTCGATGGGCGCGTTGGTATTGCTGATTAAATCGTTAAATACCACTTTAGGCTTAACCAGCATTATCGTTTCACACGATGTTCAGGAGACAGCGGCGATTGCTGATTACATTTATGTTCTTTCTGAAGGAAAAGTTGTTGGGCAAGGCACACCGCAAGAAATTCAAAAATCAGAGTCCGAATGGGTGCAACAATTCATGACTGGTGCTGCCGATGGACCTGTTCATTTTCACTATCCCGCCAAAGAATACATGGATGATTTGTTACACAGCGAAAAGCCGTTATTTTCGCGCCAAAGACCACCTAGTGATCGTAATGCAAAACGTAGACGCTATTCATGATGGAATTTTTTAGATTTTTAGGCGCAGGTACTCGTGCTAGTTTTGCGAAATTAGGGCGGGCAACTTTCTTTTTAGTCGATATGCTTTCTGGAATTAGCAGTGTCGTCATTCGTCCACGTTTACTATTAAAACAGTTGTACTCGGTTGGTGTACTTTCATTTTTAATTATCACTATTTCTGGTTTATTTGTCGGCATGGTTTTGGGCTTGCAAGGTTTTTACATTCTTTCGCGTTTTGGCGCAGAAGAAACCTTAGGGGTCATGGTTGCCGCGTCATTAGTTCGTGAACTCGGTCCCGTTGTTGCTGCGTTGTTATTTGCGGGTCGTGCGGGTTCGGCGTTGACCGCAGAAATTGGCTTAATGAAAGCAACAGAGCAATTATCAGGCATGGAAATGATGGCAATTGACCCGATTAAACGCATTATTTCACCGCGTTTTTTAGCGGGGGTTTTATCAATGCCGTTACTTGCCGCATTGTTTAGCGCGGTGGGTATTATTGGCGGACAAATTGTAGGTTCTGGATTACTTGGCGTAGACGACGGCGCGTATTGGTCACAAATGCAAGCCAATCTTGATTTTCAAGGCGACATTATTAACGGTGTCATAAAAAGTGTCGTGTTTGGTTTTGTCACCTCATGGATTGCATTATTTGAAGGTTACGACGCAATTCCCACCGCCGAAGGCGTAAGTCGCGCCACCACTCGAACCGTTGTAAATTCTGCATTTAGTATTTTAGGATTAGATTTTATTTTGACCGCACTTATGTTTGGAGATAACTGAGGTATGCCACATAACAACACGCAAGACACCTTCGTTGGTTTATTTGTTGCGGCTGGAATTGCTGCTTTATTTTTTCTTGGATTACAAGTCAGTAATTTAAGTTCGTTTTCACACGGTGACACTTACCAAGTCATCGCTCGTTTTTCAAATTCTGGCGGTTTGAAAGTGAAATCAGCAGTTTCAGCAGCGGGTGTGAAAATTGGCAGCGTGCGTTCAATTACTTTTGACCCTAAAACTTATGAATCTGTTGTTGCGATGGAAATTGACGCGAAATATAAAACGTTGCCCGACGATAGCTCTGCAAGTGTTTTTACTGCTGGTTTATTAGGTGAGCAATATGTCAGTTTAGACGGCGGTGGCTCGAGTGATTATTTGAAAAATGGCAGCAAAATTGAAATTACTAATTCTGCGATTATTTTAGAAAAAGCTCTCGGACAATTTTTGTTTAAATCTGCCGAAGAAAAAAAATCCGCGCCCGAAGATAAAAAAAGTAGTGGCAAAAAATGAACGGAAAATTAAGCATCGTTTCCAAAGGTAACGGACGGTGGCTGATTCATGGCGAATTAACTTTTGCCAGCATTCACGGAAAGTTAATTGATTCACCGCCATTTCTCAGAGGAGGTAAAGATATTATTTTAGATTTTGCACAAGTCACAACAACTGACAGCGCAGGATTGGCGTTGATGATTGAATGGATAAAATTGTCACGTCACCAACGCGCTCAATTACACTTCAGAAACGTGCCAAAACAATTGCTCAATTTAGCTAAACTCAGCGGGCTAGACAAAACCCATTATTTTTCACTCAAATTAAAGAACACACCCTAATTCATGGATAAATTGATTATTACTGGCGGCACTCGACTTGACGGTGAACTGCGAATTTCAGGCGCAAAAAATGCCGCGTTGCCCATTTTAGCTGCGACATTGCTTTCTCACGAACCCGTGCGTATCGGAAATGTGCCGCATTTGCACGACATTACAACAACGATGGAATTACTCGGCAGAATGGGTGTGAGTTTGACAGTCGATGAAAAAATGAACATTCAAGTCGATGCCAGCACAATTAACAGTTTTATCGCGCCTTATGAATTAGTGCGAACAATGCGAGCATCAATTTTAGTGTTAGGTCCTTTGTTAGCGCGGTTTGGTGAAGCGCACGTTTCGTTACCTGGTGGCTGTGCAATCGGTTCGCGTCCCGTTGATATTCACCTTAACGGCTTAATTAAAATGGGCGCGGATATTTCGCTTGAAGGTGGTTTTATTCACGCAAAAGCAAAACGATTAAAAGGCTGTCGTTTAATTCTTGAACAAATCACCGTTACCGGCACAGAAAATTTATTGATGGCGGCAGTTTTAGCCGAAGGCACAACGCTTATGGAAAATGCTGCGAAAGAACCAGAAGTCACCGATTTAGCTCATTTTTTAAACAAAATGGGAGCGAAAATTACGGGTATCGGCACAGATGTTTTGATAATTGAAGGCGTAGAAAAATTGGGCGAAACCAGCGTGCATTACGACATTTTGCCAGACCGAATTGAAACGGGAACATATCTTTGTGCGGCGGCAATTACAGGCGGACGTGTTAAATTGAAAGACACTCGCCCTAATTTACTCGACGCAGTTTTGGCAAAGTTAATTCAAGCGGGGGCAGAAATTACGACGGGTGAAGATTGGATTGAACTCGATATGCACGGCAAACGACCTAAAGCGGTTTCTGTTCGCACACTGCCCTACCCTGCGTTTCCAACCGATATGCAAGCGCAATTTTGTGCAATGAATGCCATTGCCGAAGGCGTTGGTGTTGTCACGGAAACCGTTTTTGAAAATCGTTTTATGCACGTTAATGAACTGCAACGAATGGGCGCAGAAATTCGTTTGGAATCAAACACTGCGATTTGTACGGGTGTGAAAAAATTAACGGGTGCGCCAGTAATGGCGACAGATTTACGCGCATCGGCAAGTTTAGTCATCGCGGCTTTGGTGGCGGAAGGCGATACAATAGTTGATCGAATTTATCACATAGATCGTGGTTACGATCACATTGAAGAAAAACTGTCACAACTCGGCGCGACCATTCGTCGTGTGCCAAAATAAGGTAAAACAATGATTACGATTGCCGTGTCAAAAGGACGCATTTACGAAGAATCTTTGCCCTTGTTGGCAAAAATGGGAATTACGCCAATTGATAATCCTGAAACCAGTCGTGAGTGGATTTTACCGACGACCCGTGAAGATGTTCAACTCGTGATTATTCGCGCAACAGATGTTCCAACATTTG
>CAIRCR010000464.1 GCA_903877065.1 uncultured Pseudomonadota bacterium | reverse complement strand
GCCACTTTGGCTTTTTGATTGCCTGTGAAAACTTTTCGATTCTTTTCGCTCATTTTGGTCTCCTAATTTTTAGAGGATACCATCTTAATTAGCTGTCCGAATTTGTGGGTCCACTATAAACAGTCTGATAGTTGTAACTTTTCAAAATCTTGCACTGAGATAATTTTAATTTTGTCCAGCGAAAAACCGTAGCTTTGCATATCTTTAACAGATGCCATAGGTTTTCCTTCTGGAACAAAAGCAGGGCTAAAATGTGAACCATCGGTAACTTTTATGCAAATTTCACCGATACTTTTAA
Organism: uncultured Pseudomonadota bacterium; assembly: GCA_903877065.1. Lineage (GTDB taxonomy): Bacteria > Pseudomonadota > Gammaproteobacteria > Methylococcales > Methylomonadaceae > UBA10906. The sequence continues at coordinate 3,033 of CAIRCR010000464.1, read as the reverse complement.
CTTCCCACCCTTCAGGAATCCCATGATGAAGCGGTGTATTTTCCCAGTTAGGAAAACGCAAGCGCACAAACCATTCTTTATAAATTTGCTGTACCAGTTGATCTAACGTGGCGATGCGCTGATTGTTGGTTTCAATGAGGTCGTCGTAGGCGGTTAGGATTTGGGCGATTTGTTGTTGCTGTTCTTTTGAATGGATTTGAATTTTCAGATGATGTAAGTGGTTTTGATTCAGCGTTGGGACCCCTGCACCAGAATTGAAAATCTCAAGCCGCATCATTTTCAAAAAGTAATAAACATATTTCGGATTATTCTCATTGAAATTTTTGACGTACAAAGCTGTATTTAGTACCCAGCATGGAGTATCAACAAATTGAACCTCTCCTAATGAACCAGACCTACCAGTTACAACACAAGGTGGTAAAACTTTATATTCTTTGTGGAACGCCTTGACTGCTGTTGAAGCGACAATGGGATATTTTCCATCAATAATTTTGTCATTCGGTAAGTCATAACCTCTTTTAAGTTTAATAAAATCCTTAAAATAAATTTCTTTGAGTTCATTCATTTGCCAATTCCAACACCGTTTTCACTAAATTTTCACCTAAATGAACGTCAGAACGTTCTATTAACTTTAACAACGGTGCAATTTCAGCAATCAAACTGCGTTCTTTCGCAGCAAGCAACACACCCAATGAACCGATAATGCTGATATTGTTAATTTTGGCAACTTTACGCCCGCGCTTATCATCAATGAGTAATTTGTTGGCAGCCAGTTGTTTGTATAACAACATCGCTTCGGTTTCGCCTAAATCTGCAAACGCATCTAAAAAAACGTATTGGCTAATATCGACTTGACGGACTTTGCCTTGCAAAAAAGTTTTAAGTTGTCGGGCTTCTTTTTTATCCGCAACCGTCGCTTCTTGATAAACAGCTTCAGGCACAACAACGGTTTCAAAGAGTTTTTCTAATAATTCCAACTGCCCACAAGCCGACAACGCAATCAGAGCTGAACAATCTGCAACTAAAATCATCAGAGCGTCATTCCTGCTAAATCGTCTAATAATTCATCTTTGCTCATATCAATCACAGGAACATCATTTTTTTTGCAGGCATTCATAAATTCATAAATGGTTAAATTGGCAAGTTCAGCGGCTTTTGAAATAGACACCTTTGCATTTTTAAATAACCAGAGTGAATAACTCAACCGTATGTCTTGCTCAATATCAGTCATCGACTGAAACGCAGTAAAGTTGTTTGGTAAATTCAGTGTAATTTCCATGATTTTTCCTAATTATTGATGAAACTTGTGAGATTGGAATTTATCAACGTTTGTAAATCTTGCGCTTTGTTATCAAGTCCTTGTAACTGTGAATGCAACGTTAAAATTTCTTGTTCAAATTCATCTTCAGTCATGCCGTCTTCTTCAATCACAACGCCAACATAACGCCCTGAATTGAGCGAATAATCTTGCTCTTTGATTTCCTCGAATGTGGCTAATTTGCACAAGCCTGTCACATCTTCATAAATCGCATTGGGGAATCGTTGTTGTAACCATTCAACTTGATGCAACCAATACAACGCTGACCTTTCAATTTTCTTAAATTCCAAAGGCATTGCAGGATTAACGGCTTCATGAAAATTATCGAGTAAATCAGCCAATTTTTTGAAATCACGCAAATCCTTATTTTTATCTTTCCAGCGTGTATCGTCTTTACCTTTTAAATTTTTATCGGCGAATTTATACAGTTTTTCTAAGGAACGATAACTTTTATCCAGTGATTTTTTAATTAGGCGAGTATGTTCAATCAGTGGCAAACATTCTGCAAAAACGTATTTTTGTGCCTCATTGCTGCGTTCAATGTTTGGATAATGGGTTAATGCGTTTAGTGCTTGATTTGCTAAATCGTCTAATTCATCAATAATTGGCAATGGCAAACTTTTGAGTAAATGTTTGAAATCAAAATCAGCGATTAACTGTTTATGCTCGTCATCCCAATGTTTATGTTTTTTCCAATCAACAAAGTTAGTGTAAAAATCATTAAAGGTTTGGCATAAAACACGGTAGTTTTCTTGAATCAGTGGCAATGTTTCAAGAGCTTGTTTTAGATAATCATCAATCAAATCCAAATAACGATTTGTTTGTCCTTGTTGCAATCGACTGATAATCGCTAAATTTTGAACTTGTTCATCAGTGAGTTCACGATGGGCGCGGTCAATTTGCCTAAACACATTGCGTGCATCAACAAATAATACGTTGGTATCTTTTTTAGTGGCTTTCGCTTTATCGAAAAACCACAATGAAGCTGGCAATGTCACGGTATAAAACAAATTAGACGGTAAGCTGGTCATCTGCTTCTTCAATGATTTTGAAGTATTCGTCTTGTGGCAATACATTTTTAAAATCATTTCGATTCAAACCATCTTCAACGGCTTGCATGGCTTCCTTGACTTTTTGTGCGTAAGTTTCACCTTCAGATAAATCACGCAAATAACTGTAACGTGCATGATCAGGAAGATAGAAACCACACAGTCCAATAGCTATATCTTTTTCAGTACGTTCAACACGGGAATTATTTTGTATTTTGATAAACTCTTGTTTAATTTTATTTTCAAATTGACGATATTTTATATCTGCAAACTTTAAGAAAATTAAACCCAGAATAGGTGAAGCATATTCGGTAGCGTTTAATCCAGCCCCTTGACGCAGTTGATTTGCAGCATCCCACAGATTGTTTTCGAGCTTTTTTAATTCTTGTGTATTCATTCAATTATTTTGGGTTGCTTACTTTTAGGACAATCATTTGTTAAGTTCTTTCAGACACGTTTTAAGTACACGAATTGCCTCTGCTTTGGGTAAATTAGCAACATCAGCCAATACCTGTTCCATAAAACTTGAAATATCATCTAAAGGCATCAATTCTGGCTCACCACTGCCTTCATTTACACTTTCTGGTAACAATCCCTTAGCTTTAGCAATTTCAGCCTTAATTTGAGCCACAGAGAGGTTTTTATTGAGTGCTGCTTGGTAGACCT
>CAIRCR010000463.1 GCA_903877065.1 uncultured Pseudomonadota bacterium | reverse complement strand
TTAAAAAATAACAAAGACATATTTGGCGAATTCAAGCCATTAACAAGCGACAAACTCAGCGACTTAACCCCACACTTAGCAATGGCTGTCTCGATCGTCAATTACTAATATTTTTGCCATAAATAAAACCTTTCAGAAAAAAATAAAACTACCACATTCTCAACATAATGCCACAAATTAGAAAAGCTCAAATTTAGGTGGAGAATCTTCTGCACTGCTAGGCGGTGACAGAACCTGTTCGAGTGCTGTTATCTTTAGCAACACTCAAAGCGTTCGATGTATTTTCAGCGAGAGCCTTTGTAATTGACTTTTAAAAGTTTTAAATTTATGAGAGATCGGTTTTTTTAGTCGGATATGACTCAACTGCTCCCATCTGCCACATTAAAATAGATTTAAATATTCTTGTTACAGTTTTTAAGGCTATCTATCCATACATTTTGCTTTAGCAGGCAAATCACGGTAAACGTCTTGCTTAGAATTTGCTATAATATAACCATTATTTATGGTGTAACTTTAACGCTTATATAAAAACAATTTTCGCACCAAAAATACCACTCATTCATTTTTGCAATACTTAAAAAAATAGAGAGCCATGTCAAACTTCGCCAAAGAAATTATTCCCGTTAATCTCGAAGATGAGATGAAGCAGTCCTACCTTGATTACGCGATGAGTGTCATCGTGGGGCGTGCGCTCCCTGATGTGCGTGATGGATTAAAACCCGTACATCGACGCGTGCTTTATGCTATGAGTGAATTAGGAAATGATTGGAATAAATCCTACAAGAAATCCGCACGTGTTGTCGGTGATGTGATCGGTAAATACCATCCTCATGGTGATACTGCTGTTTACGACACAATGGTTCGAATGGCTCAGCCATTTTCAATGCGGCACATGCTAATAGATGGACAAGGTAATTTCGGTAGTGTTGACGGTGATTCTCCTGCTGCGATGCGATACACCGAAGTACGTATGGCTAAAATTGCCCATGAAATGCTCGCCGATATAGACAAAGAGACCGTCGATTTCACCCCTAACTATGATGAATCCGAGTCTGAACCAGCTGTTCTCCCAACGCGTATTCCAACGTTACTAATTAATGGATCATCAGGCATTGCTGTTGGAATGGCAACGAATATTCCCCCACACAATCTCAGCGAAGTTATTAGTGCGTGTTTAGCCTTAATTGACGACCCTGATCTCACCATTGCCGATTTGATGACGCATATTCACGGCCCTGACTTCCCGACAGCTGGTTTTATAAACGGTGCTGCGGGTATTGGCCATGCTTATGAAACAGGACGCGGAAAAATTTATTTACGTGCACGCTGCCACTTTGAACCTATCGGGGATAGCTCGCGCGAAGCAATCGTGACGACTGAACTTCCCTATCAAGTCAACAAAGCGCGCTTACTTGAAAAAATCGCAGAACTTGTTAAAGAAGGTAAATTAGAAGGGATTTCAGGCCTACGTGATGAATCTGACAAAGATGGCATGCGCATGGTTGTCGAACTCAAACGTGGTGAAGTAGCTGAAGTAGTTTTAAATAATCTTTATAAACAGACACAATTTCAAACTGTTTTTGGCATGAAT
>CAIRCR010000462.1 GCA_903877065.1 uncultured Pseudomonadota bacterium | reverse complement strand
TCACACTGTCGGGTACTGTATTTACAGTTGTTTCAACAACAGTTGACCAGTCTGTAGTATCAAGTCGTGGTAGTGCGTGCCTTTTACCGAATAGCCGAAAAGCTATATCGAGCAATCATATAACATCGAACGACTTTATTTCCTCCAACGTCCTAACTAATTACTAAAACTATGAAATTACTAAAAAGAAAAGATACAAATATCGTCGTTGTCATTGGGCAATCTGTCAGCGAAGAAGAAAACGGCGCATTGCGCGTTGATGATGTTATTTACTGTGACTGCAACATTCAAAATTGCGACATCGTTGACACGCTTGTTTATCCCGATAAGTTTGTGGGTCGCTGTTACACGCACGACACGGCAACCGACAGTTACGAGTGCATCAATCCGCAACAAGTCGAGATGGTTTATCCCGTTGCCACTATTTCAATGCGTCAAGCGCGTTTGGGACTGCTGGCGAAAGGCTTGCTTGATGATGTTGAATCGCACGTTGCGACACTTTCACGGGCGGCTCAAATCGAGTGGGAGTTTAGCATAGAAGTTAAGCGTAATTACCCGCTGGTGCTGGAATTGCAACAATTACTCAGTTTGGCTGATGACGAAATCGATTTGTTTTTCGATGAAGCTAAATTGATTTAGATTTAACGGCGTTGAAACAATCGGAGCAGTCAAAAGCAAATTAAGCGACATTACCAACGCCATAACAATAGTATTCACACCCGCAAACAGCACTAAAACAGCGATGGTGTTTTTTGGACGCAATTTAAAACAATTATGCCAAGTTCGCCGTTGCTCGTTGGGACGGTTGCCAGTGTGAGCGGTGAAACGTCTGTAATAACGTTGATTGATGGCGCGTTAATGTGTGACATAAATACGACTTGTTGTGACATCGCCTTGTTGATTGTGGCGTGGTGTGGCTGGTTTAGTGGCGGCTAAACGGATTTAAGCTATTGATTTTTATTATGTTTCGTTTAAGCCCGTCTGATAAGTTTTCATGTGTGTCAAAATGTCCAGATATACAAAAATTTATGTCGTCATTTTACACGTTGTGAAATTTACTGCCTTATATGGTCATGCGATTTAACGAATAGAGTGGTGCCATTCTCAATCGCCCTCCATTTTAATGTTAGAATTTGCGCTGATTGCGTATTTGTATTTGTACAATTACCAAATTCTTGAGCGTGAAATCACATCTGAAATTTTTATCAAATCGGTACATAACCACCCGAAAAAAATGACAGTCTTTCTGCACTAAAACCAATCCATTCACTAACTACAACAATAAAAATCATGTTTGAAATTGAATACGAATTCCGCGAAGAAGATTTAATCCACTTTAATGAAGTGCAGTTCACCCGCAACGAGGACATCCAAAGCAACATTCGCAAAAACCGTTGGATTGTGCCAGCGGTAATGGCTTTAATTGGTGGCTTTTATTATTTTTATTATCACGATCAAAATTCTACAGCTTATATCATTGTCATTGCGGCATTGTGGGGCTGGCTTTCACCAAAAGTGATGATGCTTGATTTACGCCGCCAAATTCTTAACAGTTACACCTACAAAGAAAAAAATGCCATGTTTGGCTCTTACACACTGACGATTGATCCTGAACAGGCACAGTATTTGCTCGAAAAATCACCAAGCGGCAAACATAAAATGCTGTGGTCGGATTTGGTGCGTGTCGAATACAGCAAGCATTACGTCTATATTTACATCAGTTTAGCGACAGCTTTAGTCATTCCACTTGAAACGGTGAAAAACGGTGATGTGCTGGCTTTCGCAAAACAAGCTGAAAAAATGATTGATAGATTTAATTAAGATTAAAAATGCACAACAAGTGCCTTTAAAAATAAGGCATTCGTTTAAAACAATTCACCTGTAGCCAATCAAATACGATAGAATCAAGTAGTAATAATTGCATTAGTAGACAAGGTAATTGGCTTTTTAGTTACTTTTAATTCATCAATAAAATCGAAACATTATCGAAATGAGGGAAACGTTATGAAAAAATCATTACTACTATTATTGTGCATTTCTAGCAGTTGTTTAGCCGCTGAACCTTTGGCGGAACGGCAAATTGAAATCCGTGCTTTAGTTCAAAATACTTGTGGTGGCTGTCATGGAGTTGGATTAGATGGTGGCATGGGACCTTCTTTAAAACCAGAAGCATTGGCAAGTAAAGCAGACGATTTGCTCATTACAACCATTACAAATGGTCGAAAAGGCACAGCAATGCCATCTTGGAAAGCGACTTTTAACGCAGACGAAATTGCGTGGTTGGTTAGTACTTTGAAAAGTGGTAAATAACTATGAAGAAAACAAAAAAACAATCAATTTCATTTTTGCTTTTTGCACTGACAGCTATCACGTTGTTTGGCAGTTTCAGTGCGAACGCGATGCCAAGTTTTGCCCGTCAAACGGGTGCGTCTTGTAGTCAATGCCACACGCAGTCATTTGGACCTAACTTAACACCGTTTGGGCGTGATTTTAAATTGGGTGGTTACACAATGAGTAACGGTAAAGAGTCCAAAATTCCAGCTGTTGGCGGGATGGTTCAGGGTTCTTTTACTAATACGCAAGGAGACATACAAGACCCTGCAACGGGTAAAGGTGGCTACAGCACGAATAATAATTTTACTTTTGACCAAGCCTCGTTGTTTTACGCAGGCAAAATTTATGGAAAAGTGGGCGCGTTTAGTCAATTAACATTCGATGGCGTTGCCGAGCGATTGGCGTTAGATAATACCGATATTCGTTTTGCTGATAATGCCGATATTTTCAATACTGCTGTCACTTATGGTATTTCTGCAAACAATAATCCAACAGTGCAAGATTTATGGAATACCACCAGCGCATGGGGCTTTCCCTACAACGGTAGTGGCATTCAACCCGGTGTTGGCACAAGTTCTGTGATTGATGGTGCATTTGCGGGGCAAGTCGGTGGCACGACAGCGTATGCGATGATTGATAATTTGCTTTATCTGGAAGCGGGCGGTTATGCGTCACTGGCTAATAATGTTCAAAAAGGTTTGGGCGTTGCTGATGCGGGTCAACAGCAAATTGACGGTGCCGCGCCTTACTGGCGTGCCGCGTTACAAAAAGACTGGAGTGGGCATTTTGTTTCATTGGGTCATTACGGCATGATGGCAAATGTTTTCCCAGGTCGTGATCACAGTGCGCGAACAACAGATCAATTTACCGATCTTGCTGTGGATGCAACGTACCAATATATGGCAAATCCAAAACATATTTTTGAAGTCAAAACGACTTACATTTATGAAGACCAAAAATTAACTGCCAGCCGAATCATCGGTGAAAGTGATCCAAGTGGTCGAACCTATCTTGATACTTTCAAATTCAATACCGCTTACACGTTCGACCAAACTTATGGCGTAACATTTGGTTACAACAAAATAACGGGATCAAACGATGCAATGCTTTATTCGGCGGATGCAGGGTTTGTTTCTAACAGACCAAACAGTCAATTTTATACTGCCGAATTAGTGTATGTGCCATTTGGTAAAGCGGGTTCTTACGCCGCGCCGTGGTTAAATTTGCGAACCAGTTTGCAATACATTGGTTATTCACAATTCAATGGCACTACGCAACAAAGTTCAAATAACAATACTTTCATGATTAACGGTTGGTTGGCGTTCTAATTCGATCTGATATTCATTTTTACAAGGCGTTCAAGAGTCGATTTTGAACGCCTTTATTTTTTGGGGATTTTTATGGCTGACAACACTTACACGCGTTTCAACGATATTTCGATTAGTGAACGTATTTTAAATACCGTTTTTTTGCTCACGATTGGGCTGGGATATTTGGCTGCGCTGGCGAATATGTATTACACGCATCAAGGTTTAGATGGTAAAGCGGGGCTTTCGGTGGAAGATGTGGTGATTAGTTACTATGGTTCGACGAAACAAACTCGTTTGGGAACAGCAGTAACAGGAATTATGAAAACAAATTTAAAAATCAAAAGTGATCAAGATGTGATTTTAAAATGGATACATAGCGGTGCTTCTGAAACGGCTTACAACGACGATATTGCGCCAATTTTGAATCGAGATTGCGTAATGTGTCACACGCCAAGTATCAATCCATCTTTGCCGAATTTAACTAATTATGAAGGTGTATCTGAAGTTGCAAAACCAGGCGGCGTGACCATTCCAACTTTAGTTCGCGTATCGCATATTCATTTGTTTGGAATTGCGTTTATTTTGTTTTTTATCGGACGAATTTTTCTGCTTTGTGAAATTAACGTTTATGTTAAACGTATTGCTGTCGTTATCCCTTTTGCCGCGATGTTGCTTGATGTTGTTTCTTGGTTTATTACTAAATCGATTCCAGAATTTGCTTACGTTGTGATTTTAAGTGGTGCGTTAATGGGGATTTCGATGGGAATGCAAATTTTACTCAGCATTTATCAAATGTGGTTTTTTACGGCGTTGGTGCATAAATAAAAACATTTTAAATCAAATTGTTGTATCTTTTTGATGTGTCAAAATTAGCTGAAAAGCGT
>CAIRCR010000461.1 GCA_903877065.1 uncultured Pseudomonadota bacterium | reverse complement strand
GGCTTTATAGTCAACGTTGTCGCGCCGATTGAGATTAGCGCCGAATAAATTGCCAAAATGATCGCAGGCGTCTTTGATAGCAATGGTTTTTGCAAGCGGGAAGGCGATGGCTAGTGCGCCGTTGTTGATACTCGCTAAATCAGCAGGTGAGCATCCTTTTTTTGTTTGTAGTTGTGATGCGCCAATACCATCGTGATAATTCCACTCACCCGTGATGGGGTGTAGATAATGCACTCGAACTGTCACCCATACGCCGTTGAACGCGGTGCCTTGGCCTGTGATTTCAATTCGCCATTGCGGAAAAATGGCTTTTAAAAGTGCTTCAACCCGATCAATGGGAAGATAACGCCATCCACCACTGATAAATGGGTGCGTCTTTACCCATTCTTCAAAGGGTGGTGTATTCATCAACGTGTTGAATTCGTTTAGCTGCTGGTTTGCTACGATGCCGTTTTTGATTTGTTCAGTCGTCGGAATTTGATGTAACATATTCTTACTCGCTTGTCCTAGTGGGTGAAAAGACGCCGCTCTCGATGTTACAGCATCGAAAGCGGCTTTTTTTAGTCTAATAAAATGCAGTCAGCGCGGTATTCTTCGTACTCGTTGATAAGATCACGATGCGCTTTTGTCCAGTTCGTCTTGCTGAATTTCTTGAACGCTTGATCATATAAATTCACTGCTTCTTGTTTGAAAAGCTCAACATCCTCTGTTGTGCTTTTATTGGTCACAATTTTCAATAAAAGTTGCTCAAATTTGCTGAAATCTTCGCTGAAAATGTGTTCAATGTAATTTTCTGCAAATTCTTCATCTAAACGATTTTCGATGGCTTCATCTCTAGCGTCTTCATCATAGCTAGGGTAGGGCATTGCACCTCCCCATGTAATTTCGTCGCCGTAGCCAGCCGTTACATTCATATTTCGCATTGTTTGTCCTCGTTGTGTTTTATAAAAATTTCTTACTTTTTCAAAATGTGCCGCCGATTCAGGTGTCGCGTATTGTCTTGCGAGTAAATCACTGCCGGTTTCAATTTTTCGGTCTGCCACTAAACCCGCCAGAATCCATTGCTGATTTCTCATCAACTTGGCGTGTTGTGCATAGTTAAACGTTGCCATTTTTAAATCTCCTTAAAAAAAAGGCGCGAAGTTACAGCTTCGCGCCGATCTATTTATTTTCTGTTGTCTACAATAAAACGAGCGGCTTCTTCTAATGCAAACCACGCCAACGCGTTTTGCACCTGTTCATAATGCTCACTTTCAGAATCAAAAACGCCTTCTTCTATTTCATCCGCACTCGTACCCCGCAAACATTGAAAACTGGTGATGACTTCAAGCCAGCCCATGCCGAGCTGGTCGGCAGTTTCCTTTAAAGCTGCGCGAATGATTACGCCGTTTTTTTCCGCGAATTTCACGGTGTCGCAATAATAAATAAAACCACAAAAACCACCTGCCGCGCCGTAGTTTGAAACGTCTGCGGCTATTTGGCTCAAGGATCCGCCCGTTTGTTTGTTTACTGCTCTGATTAAATTTTTCATTTTTTTGTCCTAGTGTGAAAATAATTTTTAAAAAATAAATGGTGATAAAATATGCGTATTACCGTTACAAAAAGGCGCTAAAAAAGCGCCGACTGATGTGACTCCCAAGAAAAGCCGCCAGAATAAACACCAGAAGAAACTGCCACCCACGAACCCACGCCCAGCAAAGGCAAGAGCGAAGCAGGAAAGCCGCAGGCGAAAGCAAACACGGGAAGCCCACGACGCACAGCGGCGCCAGCCGCCAGCAACGAGCCACGCGAAGCGGGCGAAGCAAAAAACACGACAGCACACACAGACGCCGCCGCGACGACAGCACGAGTGCGAGCCGCCAAACGC
>CAIRCR010000460.1 GCA_903877065.1 uncultured Pseudomonadota bacterium | reverse complement strand
TCATCGAGTTGATAGCGTTTATTGAAGATCGACCTTTTCGGTCAAATGAAACGTGCGCGCTTTGCGTCTTACCGCCATTCGCCTGTCTTCTTCTTCTTCTCACGTCCTCTTCTCTTTGAGGGAAAGCACCGGGCGCACTGCACCCTTTGATGCTACATTCTTCTGGGTGTTTTTTTTGTTTTCCTCTGCCTTTTTGGCGGCTTTTTCTGCGCGGATAATTTCAAGTTCTGCGAGTTCGATTTCAACTTCTTCTGGTGTTTCTAAAGTGATTCGTCCGAGTGTTGCACTGCGTAATTCGCCAACTAAAATTTTAGACACTTTGTCTAATTCAATTTGTCCGCCTGATTTTAAACAGCCCCGTTTTTTTCCGATTACATTTAATAATTCGGTATCGGTTTTGGGTAAAACATCAAGTTGATAGCGTATTTTTAAAAGTTCGGGGTAATGTTGCAACAGATATTCGGCGAGAAATGAAGCGACATCTTCATGCGTGAAAGCGGTGTCTTTGATTGCACCAGTTGCCGCTAAACGGTAGCCACTGTTTTGATTTTCGATATTTCCCCATAATACACCAGGTGTATCAAAAAGTACCAAACCGTTACCCAAATCAACCCGCTGTTGGTATTTTGTGACAGCAGGTTCATCCCCTGTTTTTGCAATGGTACGTCCTGCAAGAATATTGATAATTGTTGATTTTCCCACATTCGGAATACCTGTAATTAAAGCGTGTAACGGTTTTGAGCGATTTTCTGAACGAGGCACTAATTTGTTACATAATGCGAACAGTTGTTTAATTTTTTCAACTTGGCTCATGGCAACGGCTAATGTTTTTACACCTTGTTCGCGCTCGAAGTATTCTTGCCATTGTTGTGTGCGTTGTTCATCAGCTAAATCACATTTGCTCAATACCTTAATATACGGTTTATCACCCCGAAGTTTGGCAAGAGCAGGATTTTGACTGCTAAAAGGAATACGTGCATCAAGAATTTCAATCATTAAATCAATATGCTCCATGATGGCTTTAATTTCTCTACTCGCTTTGTGCATGTGACCTGGAAACCATTGGATAAGCATTTTTTGACCTGAATTGAATTAAAAATAAGATAATCTAAGAACTATATAACCCACTTTCATTTTGCTGCCTATCGGGATTTTAGTGATTGCAATACAGGCATGAAATTACCATTGATTCTAACTCAACCCAAGGACTAAAACGAGTTTGTTTGAGAATACGTTGGTGCGTAAAATTAAGTTTATCCATGAATTGACTGTAAACAAATTTCAAAAGCACTGATTGAAGTATTGTTGCTGAGGAGGCAGTGTTTAAACAGTTATTGTGCTTTTTTGAACACTAGGTAAATTGCAATAAAATAAAAATCAAATAAAATCAATTGCCTATTGATAGGCATAGCACTTGCTTATAAGGTGTAAGCCTTAGGCTATCAAATTTTTAATCTTAATCATCGAATGAAAAAAGACAATCGCTCCGAATTATCCAAACCCAATTTTAAACTTCGCAATTTTTTGTTGTTAAGTGTGTTATTTATTTTAATTATTGGTGGAATAGGTTTTTATTTTCAGTATTCATCAGAAATTTCATCTGATTCAAAACAAAATAAATCTAAAAGTGGTGGCAAACATAAGCGTGACGACGATAAACCTGCTGTTGTTTCTGTGGAAACTGCAAATAAAACAGACTTTCCTTTATATTTAAATGGATTAGGTACGATTACCGCATTACGAACAGTAACGGTTCATCCGCGTATTGATGGTGAACTGGTGCGTGTCGTATTTTCTGAAGGTCAGCTTGTTAAAGAAGGCGATTTACTTGCTGAAATAGATCCGCGTCCGTTTCAAATTCAACTTCAACAAGCACAAGGCCAATTATTACGCGACGAAGCGTTATTGAAAAACTCAGAAATCGATTACGCGCGTTATCAAACGTTGCTAACGCAAGATTCCATTGCCGCGCAACAAACCGCTACGCAAGAATCACAAGTCAAACAATATCGCGGCATTGTTGAAATGGACACCGCACAAGTCAACAACGCGAAATTGCAGCTTAATTATGCCCATTTAACCGCCCCAATTTCTGGACGAGTCGGGTTGCGACAAATTGACCAAGGCAATATCGTTCATGCAAATGATACGAATGGATTGGTTGTGATTACGCAATTGCAACCGATTAACGTGGTCTTTACGTTGCCCGAAGATAACATTCAAGCCTTGATAAAACGTAAACTCAGTAATGAATCAATCAGCGTCACAGCGTATGACCGCGCTGGAAAAACGAAATTAGCGCAAGGAAAATTGCTCGCAATTGACAATCAAATTGACCCCGCAACAGGCACGTTAAAACTCAAAGCGCAATTTGATAATGATTCTGAAATTTTGTTTGCTAACCAATTTGTAAATATAAAAATACATTTAGAAACACTCAAAGATGTAACGCAAATTTCTAGTGCAGCAATCCAAAACGATACGCAAGGCGCGTTTGTTTATGTGGTAACGCCTGAAAAAACCGTTCAAGTGCGCCGTGTTACCTTAGGTGCAACTGAAGGCGATAAAGTGGCAATTACAAACAATCTCGCCCCAAATGAGATTGTTGTCTTAGAAGGTGTTGACCGATTGCATGAAGGTAGCCAAGTTGATATTGCTAAAAAAGACGGTCAAGCCGTTGCAGAAAGTTTGGAGAAAAAAACCAAATCTGACGATAAGCCAGCCAAACACTCATGAATTCAGCGAATAGTTTTAATCCGTCGCGGCTTTTTATTCTGCGTCCTGTCGCAACATCGTTATTGATGGTTGCGCTGTTATTGATTGGTGTTTTGGCGTATCGATTGTTGCCCGTTTCGGCGTTGCCGCAAGTGGATTATCCGACGATTCAAGTCGTGACGCTCTATCCAGGTGCAAGTCCTGATGTCATGACATCGGTGATTACTGCGCCGTTAGAACGTCAATTCGGACAAATGCCAGGACTTACGCAAATGTCATCAACCAGTTCTGGTGGCGCGTCAGTCATTACGTTGCAATTCAATTTGAATTTAAATTTAGATATTGCCGAACAAAACGTGCAAGCGGCTATCAATGCGGCAATGAATTTTTTGCCTAACGATTTACCGCAAGCCCCGATTTATAGCAAAGTGAATCCCGCCGACACGCCGATTATGACGTTAGCGGTTAGCTCTGAATCGTTGCCGTTATTTAAAGTTGAAGATTTAGTTGATACCCGTGTTGCTCAAAAAATCGCGCAATTATCTGGCGTTGGAATGGTCAGTATTAGCGGCGGACAACGTCCCGCCGTGCGAATTCAAGCCAATCATAATGCCTTAGCCGCTTACGGATTAAGTTTAGAAAACGTGCGAACCGCGATTGCGGCGGCAAATGTCAATCAACCGAAAGGTATGTTTAACGGCGCGTTGCGTTCAGCAATTATCGACAGTAACGACCAACTACGCTCGGCGGCAGAATACCGTGATTTAGTGGTGACGTATCGCAACGGTGCGCCTGTGAAATTATCTGAAGTCGCCAACGTGATTGATGACGTGGAAAATAAACGACTTGCCGCGTGGGCAAACGAAAAATCCGCCGTGATTATCAATATCCAACGCCAACCTGGTGCAAATGTGATTGAAGTGGTCAATCGCATCAAAGAATTACTGCCAAAAGTACAAGCGGCGTTGCCTGTCAATATCGAAGTGCTGCCGCTAACCGATAGAACCGTTACGATTCGTGCTTCAGTGCATGATGTGCAATTTGAATTGTTGTTATCGGTTGCGCTCGTGGTGATGGTGATTTTTCTCTTTTTACGCAACATTCCCGCCACAATTATTCCCGCCGTTGCTGTGCCGTTATCGTTAATTGGCACGTTTGCTGTCATGTATTTAGCAAATTTTAGTATCAATAATTTAACGCTCATGGCATTGACGATTGCCACGGGATTTGTGGTGGATGATGCGATTGTCGTGATTGAAAACATTTCGCGCTATATCGAAAAAGGCGAATCGCCTTTGCAAGCCGCGTTAAAGGGTTCAGAACAAATCGGTTTTACCATTATTTCACTCACTTTTTCATTGATTGCGGTGTTGATTCCGTTGTTATTTATGAGCGATGTGGTTGGGCGATTATTTCGTGAATTTGCGATTACGTTGGCGGTGGCAATTCTAATTTCAGCGATTGTTTCGTTAACGCTTACGCCGATGATGTGCGCGAAATTGCTACGTTCACACAATTCTGTTGAGCCTCAAAAAGATTGGTTTGATGGCGTTATTTCTG
>CAIRCR010000459.1 GCA_903877065.1 uncultured Pseudomonadota bacterium | reverse complement strand
CGGTTGAAATAACGGTTGAAATAATGCTGAAACGGAAATTTTTGGTAAAAACCAACCTAATAACCGTAAATCAACAAAAAACAGCAAACCGACTGAAAACGCTAATCCAATTAAATGGATACCTTCTACAATCGGATAGGCGTAAATGGATTCGCGAAGCGATGTCCCTAATTCTGAATCGTAAAGTAAGTCAGCAAATTCGATTAACGTCATCTCTATTCCTTAATTTGTGTGTTGATTAAACCGCGCCTAAACCGAAACCACCGTTATTTTCGGTGCAAATTCTTTCTTCATGCTCAACCGTCGTTTTTCCTGCCGAATCTTTAGCAAACCACACATCAAAATTCCAACCGTCTGCTTTGTCTGCAACCGTCCATCTTCTTGCTGGAATCGTCACGGTAAAGGGTTGGGTGTAAACCGTTGAATCATTAAAGACGGCTTCGTAGTTGTAGCGCGTATTTTCTTTGTTAAAAATGTAATGTTCTTCAACGTGACCATTTTCACTAATGAATTCGCCCGAACGTCCAAAAAGGGCTTTACCGTTGTGATTGCTCACATCGACAACTAACGTATTTCCTTCCCAATGTCCGCGTGAATCGCCATTCCAAAGTTTAATTTTGCTAGGCAAATTTGGCTTATCGTCCAAATGAATAATGCGTGTTCCTGAATCAAAAAAGAAAACCACATAATTCGGATATTGCTTGATTTCATAACCATGCCAATATAACGATTTTGGCACACCACCTGGCGCACATCGCGCTAAAGGTTCAACAAAATTTTGCGTTGTGGGGTCGTGGAATTTAACCTGAAATTCTTTAACTTTATCTAAAGCCCAAGGCTGAAAAGGCACTTGTCCATCAATTGGGTCACTGACACGACTAGGAGCGCGATCAGCACGCGCACCTTTTGGAATGCGGTTTGGATTGGGGTCATTGATAACGCCGCCTTGTGGGTCGGTAAAATTCCCGTGATTACCAATCGTATTCGACCAAAACCCCGAAATATCGGGCTGACCATCCGCAAGTCTTGCCCCCGTCCATTTCTCCGATGAAATTTTTGGAAAACTTTTTTCGCGCGGTATCCCCCCTCCGCCGTTACCTTGCTCGGCTGGTTTTTTTTGTTTGGTTTTTGCCTTATTGGTGTCTGCAGCTTGTCCAATTTGCGGTAAAAATACGACTGCGAAAAATGCTAATCCCGACACACCCAGATAATGTTTCAACACGTTTTTTTTCATAAAATTCTCACTTTAACGGTGGTGTTACTGTTTTGGTGGATAAAATTCGTCGTAATCCAAGGTAAAACGATAATCTTCGATTAACTGAAAATCTTTTTCACGATGTCTGTGCAAAATTACGCCGATATTCCAAGGATAACTGTAGACTTTGGGGTCTTCGATAGTGGCTTTATATTCGATGGTATTTGCATCAAGAAATGCCCATTTTTCCACCACATGAAACGCATCACTGTGAAAATTCCCCGCTTTGTCGAGCCATGTTTTGTCATTAAAGTGCTTGACATCGACAACCAACGTATCGCCTTCCCAATGTCCACGCGAATCACCGAGCCACCAATCATTGGGGTCTTCAGGATGCGGCGTGCCGTTGGTATAAATGGTACGAACCGAATGCCCAAATTGATGCACTAAGGTTAAATCTTGTTTGCGCTGAAAAATTTGAAACGGTTCTGGATAATAAACACTGCGTGGTACGCCAAGCGTGTAACCTTTTAAAGCAGGGTCTAATTTTTCTCTGTCTTCAAAATTCTTTTGTTTCTTGGCATAAGCATCGGGCAGATAAGGAATCAAACCGCCTTCGATAATTCCCGCGCTGGGTGGCGTATTTTTACGATTTGAATGCGGTTCAAGGTCGAAATCTGCCGCGCTTGTGGTTTGCCAAATCCCCGAAAAATCAGGTTTTCCTTCTGAACGCGGAATTTTTTTATCTGCTGCAACGGCAATTTCTGAAAAAGAAAATGCGAACAACAAACCCAACGCTAAGACTGATTTAGAAGATTTTGTTTTCGATAATGTATTCAAAAAAACCTCCTTTATTGTTGTGGCGTTGCAGATGCGGTTGAAGTCGTTGATGGAACGGAAGCCGCAGGTTTTGGGGTTTCTGGTGCATCTTGTGCGCCGCCTGTTTTTACACTGCTACCGTCAGGCAATGTTGTTGTGACCGCGTAACCAAAATTTTGTCCATTCTTTGCTTTGAAGCCGTTAATGGTAATTTCTGTACCTGGTGTTAACGTCTTTTTGGAAATTCCTTTTTCCTTCAAATTAAACGGTGCGCCAAATTCAAATCCCCAGTTTACGACAGTGCCATCTGCTTGTTTTACGTCCAAATAAAGCCAACTGTGTGGATTTACCAATTCAAATTTTGTCACCACGCCTTTCACTTCAACTGGCTTTTCAGCGTCAAACTCCGCAGAAAAAGCATGGTGAGCATTTGTAGGTTGTGCCATCGCGCAACCGACGATAGCTAAAATTGGGATTAACTTATTTCTTGTTTTCATAAAATTCTCATTATTTTGTTGAAGCTGATTTATTTAAATAGACGGAATGACACGCTTCGCAAGCCGCATAAATTGCGTCACCTGCTTCAATGGCTTTTTCTGTATCTTTAATGTCAGTGGCTTTTACAACAGATTTTGCATCAGTCATCATTTGCTCAGTGGCTTGTTTCCAAATAGGTTGACTGCCAAAAGGCGTTTTTAAAAGCCATTTTCCTGATTCAACCAATGCCAACGCATTTACTTTCACTTTGCGCCATTCTTCATCGTTTTTGGGTGCTTCATTGGCTATCACAAAGACCGTATTTGAAGCAGGAATGATCACTTCTTGCATTTGTTTTTTAACTTCAATGTTTGTGTCATTTAGATTTGCTGCGATGCAAGCTCTTGCCATTGAAAAAATTAAAACGACAACACCAAAGGGCTTTCCTAATTGCATTAGACGTAACCTCTAACCCATGAAATCCATAGCACGACGTTTAAAAATCGCGCTATTTAAAATTTTTAATGTGCGCCTTCCGTTTCTGGTTTTGGTGGCGGAACAGCAATTTTTGTTAACGTACCGCCTTCTGCTTCATAATCTTGTGCGCCAACAGCACCAACGACTTTAAAACCTTTTGAAACCAATATATCTGCGCCCTTGCCACCACGTCCCGCATGATTTGACACTGTAATCAGTGAGCGATTTTTAGGAATGTAAGCAAGGCTTTTTTCAAGTTCGCCAATTTGAATATTGAGATAAACGGGAAAACCGCCGATCTTGCTAATTTCATCAGGGCGACGTAAATCAATAACGGTTAATTTTTCAGGCTTTGCCAACAACGCATCGATTTGCGCTCGGTTCAATTTTGGAGCTTTTGCGGTATAAGGATGTGCTTCTGCTGCAGCAGGTTTTGGAGCTTCTTCAGAAAATACTGCTGAACTGCTAAGAATCATTGCTAAAACTGCCAAACTGGTAAATTTTTTCATGTTTTACTCTCAATCGTTAAAAACGTGGATTGCACTATTTCAAAATGCGTTAAAAATTTTTGCATTAACATGAATGGCTTACGTTGATTCATGTTTGTTACGAATAGAGATTTGCACGGTTTGTGCCAATAAAATTAGATAATTGCGAATAGAAAAATTATTTTTATAATTGTTTGATAAATAAAGAATTTAATTTTTATTTCTGAGAATTTTCAAAACAAAATTGTTCTAAAATGAAGCATTAACTGTTGCTACAGCAACAACATATAATCAAGTATTGATTGTGTAATAGCATCGGTTTTAGGGATATTTAAATCGATTTTTTAGATTTACATTTTTTGCGCGAAAAAAAACCGCCAACGCACCAAGCATTGACGGTTTTTTTGAGCGAGATAAGAACGAATTAGCTCGCGTATTTCACGGTGCAACCGTAAGGTTTTGTGGTTGATGTTGAAATTGTTTTACCAGCCGCAAGTTCATTTAACGCGGCACTGATGTAATTTTCAGCTTTGGTAATGTCTGCTTTATCGGCTGAAGGAATGCTGTCAATGCCGCCTTTGTAAGTCAAAACACCTTTTGGATTG
>CAIRCR010000458.1 GCA_903877065.1 uncultured Pseudomonadota bacterium | reverse complement strand
TAACCATTTGGAATTTGTTGTAGGTTTTGCCCGTTTTAGAACGTTCTTGTCCGAGTTTCTCAATAAAGATTAAATCCCCTACTTCACCGTGTTGCATCTGCATTCCGTTTTGTAAGTAATTGGTCAGAATCGCTGATACCACTTCACCTGTATCGCGTTCCACTATAACCGTTTCTTGTTTGCCGTAGCTTGGATGTTCAAAAGAATCGAAGCCTAGAATTGTTCCCAGTAATGGTTGCTTAGGCTCGTGCGCCCAGAACTGAATGTCAGAGGCTAATGCTGGTGCTTGAATTTCACCTGATGCCATTGCTTTTAGACGAGCGAATTTGTCAGGTGCGTTACGGTCAATGTTTTTAACTGAATTTTGAGTATTCATTTTTATATTCCTATTAAATAAATTTACGATTAAACTCAAGTCGTTATGTAGCTGTACGAAGTGAGTTTTAGTTAGTGGGATGTATTTCCCATACTATTAGTAAAATTTATTGCAAAGGTCATCGTCTTAAAATGATACGCTTATCGTAAATGGTTAAATTAAACAGGATAAAAAATGAACAAAAAAATAATGATGCTTATCGGTTTGATGGTATTACCTATTTCAGCCTTTTCTACGGCTACGATAGACAATGCTGTATTAGCATCCAAGGGTACTACCAACCAGCAACCTGATTTATACGACTTCACGGGAACTAATTTAAAGATTAGTTACTCCACAACAGGCATCGATGGCAAAGCACGTTTCAGTTACAAAAATGGTAAAACGGTTTTAAGTTTTAGCGGTGATCAAATCAGAATCCTAGAAACTGAAATCGGAACATTAGTCAGTGTTACGGTAACGATGACCGTCGATACAGGCTCAACTTCATTTTCAGTGTTGATTCCTAAAGTGAATCTGGACAGTAAATTAAAATCATCAGTCAAAGCACAAGGCTTTTTAACGCAACATAAATTTTCAATGATACCGAGTTTTAGTACGGGACAACGCGATATTTACAAAGTTTATTCTTTAACGGGAACGGCGAAATTTGTTATGTTTTGATTTAGTCAAAGCCAAATCTCTGTGCTAAAAATACTTGTAATTCTGAGTTAGTGGCACGGGCTTGAATTCTATCACTACAATGTTTAGCCCATGTCCCATCAACATTCATGTTTTGTTGCTTGTAAAATTCAGTCATCACGAGGTTATAAGATTCAACTTCAGTGTCAACATTCGGTTGATAGACTTCATGATGCAGCACCGCTTGTTGTGATAGACGGGGCTTCACGGCTATTTTCTTTTCAGAGTTCGGATAACCAACACAAAGTCCAAACACTGGAAATACACCGTTAGGTAATTGTAATTCAGCGGATACTCGTATGACATTATTTGCAATGCACCAATATAAACCGTGCCTAAACCCAATGATTCTGCCGCAATAACTGCATTCTGAGCCGCTATGCGGCATCAATAATGGCTATCAGAAAAAGGTCTAATTGGTACAATCCTTGTGGGTCTAGGTTATCGGATGTCATGATTGAATCTAATCGACTGACATCTGCCAACCATACTAAGAATAACGGAGCTTGTGTAATTTGAGATTGATTACTGGACAGTGCTGATAATCGTTGCTTACGTTCATAATCTGTTACTGCAACAACACTCCACAGTTGTAAATTAGACGAACTGGCAGCAGATTGTGCAGCTGCAATCATTAGTTCCAATGCACCATCGGGTAAGGGTTTATCAAGATAATGACGAATGGATTTATGGGACAGTAATGTTTCTAAAGTCGAATTAAGTTCAAAATCTAACGCCACTGGATTTTTACCATAACGAGCGGATAATAGGTCGGATAAAGTATTTTTCATTTTTTACTCAAGGATTGTTTTATGTCGGCGGCATGGGCTGGTGGTACAGATGCCATTATTGAACGAATGGATAAGATGACTGCACTATTTTATCGAACAAGCTAAAAAATCAATGTACACAGGAGAATCGGCTGAATACTGCGAAGAATGTGGTGAGAAAATTCCTGAAACAAGACGTAAAGCCATCGCTTGTCGTTATTGTATAAGTTGTCAAGTTCAATTAGAAAGAAAGGGGTGTGATTAAAAGCGAGGGGATTTTGTAAAATATCGCTATTTGGTTTGACATAAACGATGACTAAACATAACGATCAGATTTTTCTTAACCGTCTCAATCAACATCCACAACTGTG
>CAIRCR010000457.1 GCA_903877065.1 uncultured Pseudomonadota bacterium | reverse complement strand
TCAATTGAATCGTTGCCGCTGTTGCCAAACAACGTGTCTAGCCCAATACTGCCAAAAATGCTGTCTGCGATTTCTGAACCTTGAACGCTATCCGCTTCAGAATTACCTCTGAAGTTCGTGTTTGCTGAAGTTAATGTTTTCTTTGCCATGCTGTACCGTCCTTATGAAATTAAAATAGAAAGTTAATCGAACCCAAAAAATTGCTCAACTGTGAACGAGTGAAATTATAGCCGCAGTTTCAATTGGTTTATATGACCATGTGATTTACGTCACCCGATCAATCACACGCTTCAGTTCAATGGCTGATAAAAACGCTCAAGTAGTGAATTAGCTGGGATAGGGGATTATATTCTGCGGCACATAGGGTATTTTGAAACTAGCATTAACAATGAATGCTGTTGATCATACTGTTCACACGAGGTGTGGGACTTGAGCGGCGTAGCCAAGAATTATATGATTGCAGCAGCTGAACTAATTTTGCTTAAAAATCAATTAAAAAATATGGAGTTTTATATTTTAAATTCTATAAACTCGATTACATCACATACATCAAGGAAGCGGCAAAACACAAATGTCTGCATACAGACAATGATTTTCGATATGACTGAAGAGTGGCTCTGTATTGCTGAATGGGTTAGTAAAAGATAAGGTATTGTGCCAATTCCGAATTTATATGCAGCTGGAAGGCTGAGTAACCATGCTCTGTATATATCTTTAATACTTTTAAAGGATTTAAGTATCTATAACGAGACGGACAAATTAACTTTATTCGCCTTGTAATGATTCAATCAAGTCTCGGTGTTTATAAAATTCTTTTTGTGTATCGTGTTTAAATTGCGCTAGAGACACGTTTGTTGTTAGCTAAAGAAAATTTGTCGCTGTTGAGTTTAAAGTAGCGTTAGAAGCGAAATTTGACAACGGTACAAGAATTGTTTTCTGATTTTCTTCGGTATTCGACTTGCTCACATGGCGAATACTACATCATATTCGACCAAATTAGAGCTGACTTGGATAAGGATGAGATTTTCCAAAGTTGGAATGCAGGGTTGTATCCTGTTCGGAACACTTCATAAATCCTAAGACCCTTGGGTGCATTTCCATCCCCATATCAATCCGAAATGCTTGCCGTATCCTTCCACACGCCATGCCATGCCATTTCCAAAACGAAGTTCCAAGTGGCTAAGTTGCAGTAAAAACGCGCCCAACGTCTACTTGCTATAATTGATTCTCATTCAACAACAAGTGGAGATTTACTAATGTCAACAAAAATTTCAATCAAACGTCAGTCCATCGCAGAGTTTATAACTGACGCAATAGCCGCTTCACCGAAGTCGCAACGTGAGATAGCCGACGACATGGGATTAGATAATTCAAATTTGATAACCATGTATAAGTCGGGAGCTTCGCGTGTTCCACCCAACAGACTTCACTCATTAGCAATGGCTTTGGATGTTGACCCCTGGTTTATGGTTCGATTGGGGCTACTCGAATACTACCCAGAAATTCACGCAGTTATAGAAAAAGTGATGCCTGCACCCATCCTCACAAAAAATGAAATCGAGATGTTGAACTCGTATCGAAAGCTGACAGATTACTCAGACGTGCCGTTTATCTTTCACGGTCCCGAAACAAAGGTTGTTGCGAGCTATATTGTGAATAGACCCGCTGTATCCACACCGACCGTTTCAATTTCATAACATTTGCAAAAAGCCTCTACGTTACCTTAGCGTAGAGGCTTTTATTCAGGGTGCTGATTCCATTTAATGTGGAATTAGACGCAAACTTGAGTTCCAAATTGATCTA
>CAIRCR010000456.1 GCA_903877065.1 uncultured Pseudomonadota bacterium | reverse complement strand
AGTAAAAGCAACAGCCAAAAAAGCCATTTTAAACAGCCACGTTCTAAAAAAAACGCTCTCAGCCAATTCCAGAATCTTCTGTACCAGGGTAAGCGAGATGGCGTAGGAGAAATTGTATCTCTAGTTTTATATTGCGCTGTAAATTCTTTGTCGCTGTTTATTTCATAATTATTAGGATTTTCGCTCCACCCGGCAAATTCGTATCCGGCTTTAGGTTGTACTTTTGGAATTTCATCGCTACTAAGAAATGATTTTGCATCTTTGGTAACGAATGAATTTTCATTTAGAGACCCGTTTTCTCCGGCATTAAAAGATATATTAAATGTTGTAATTGGCGAAACAGGATCGACAATATCTTCTTCTTTCTCTTTTTGTTTCTTCTTTTTTTTGGTCAAATTCTTGTGGATCTCGCTAATATCTTCACTTACGTTATCCCGCAACTGCATTCCCCAAACGCCCAAAACCGCTTTGTCGTCATAGCAATACAAAAAGCGGTCATCAATAAATTTGATAGCATCTGCAAGAAATGCGGCTTCTGTAGTTTTACCTGAATTTTTGAGTGATGCTATTTTGCTTTCATAATGTGCAAGTGTTTCATCTTTTATTGTTTTGTATTTTTCTTTTTCACTTTCATGTAAATCGGATAAAATACGAGGTGTTTCATTATATGTTTTTCCATAAAAAGTAATTGTATTATCCTCTTTCACAGGTTGGGACAAAAAGTCCTGATACATCGCATCTATATTACCTTTTACGATATTAGCAAGGGCTGGATAACGATCGAACAAAGTCTTACCACTATTTACTTGTAACGCTTTGAAGTATTTCAAATTAGTACTGCACAGTTCTGCTTTGCCTATTACTTTTGCCATAATTTGCTGTATTTTATCAGTTCAGTCTCTTTAATAATTACCCCCAATTTTTCATTGGCCTGCACATCATAATTTGGGATATCACAAACAGAAACAAACCCAATTTTAAGACGGTTGTACCAAGCTAGATAATTGCGATAGCTAGGCAATGATTTCATTTCTTCTGGCTTGGACTGAATGATGTCTGACCAGCTTTCAATTTTTTCAAACAGTTCTTCAACTGTTTTTGCGGTCGGATTTCCATTTTGGTCTATAATTAAACCTAATTTATTTTGTTCATTTGCCACTCGTAAATCATTGATTTCTGATTCATCAAAATATTCAAATCCCACGGTACGGATACATTTATTAAGTAATTCAGCACTCATGTCTGCTACAATTTCAAAAGGCATATCTGTTTTGGTTGGTCCATCCACATAACGCCTAATTCTTTCTGCAATCTTTTTGGATATTCCTACTTTTTTGAATAGTTTTTGATACATATCCGCCATATCCTGTAATGCAGCTGATCCATTCTGGGTCAAAATTCTTTGAATAGTATGTTTGTCATTCAGATTAATATATTCAAACCAATAATCTAACAATGCTTCTGCTAATTGTTGGGCGTTGTTTTTAATCAATTCCGAATTGCCGGAAACCAATTCTTCCAAGTCAATCTTTTTAGTTTCAAGCTCTTCACGGAAGAGCAGTTTCTGCTCTTCCGTGTTTTTTTCATAATGGGCACACAATCTTTCAAAATAAGCTAATGCTGTATCTCCATCTACAACAGGCACATGTATTCTGTATGTACTATAAATGTCCAGGTTAACTACATTGCGATGCTCTATATCGTCAATTTTCTTTCGATAGAGTTCAAGTACGGCACTCTCATCCAACATCAACTCTTTCATCAGTTGCCCATAATGCTTAATTCCATCGGCACTAAAAGCTGAAGCTAATTTGAGCTGAATATCACCGGCTATGAATTTTGCTTTTTGCAGTTCCTCATCTTTATCATTACTATGATAATATTTTAGTAATTCTGCTAGAAAGGTTTGTAAAATCTCATTGAGTTCGGTAATCGTCTTTTCCTTACGGGCATTGTTGATGTTATTGGCCGCTATAGTTAGTTTATTGATAATTAATTTTGTTCCGTCCTTGTTTATACTTGAAACTTCGTCCCAAGATTCGGCAGGGTTGGCAAAGTGGCGTTTCACAAAATCATATTCAAGAAATGATTGACGAAGATCATGTCTAAAATTGGGGTATT
>CAIRCR010000455.1 GCA_903877065.1 uncultured Pseudomonadota bacterium | reverse complement strand
CGTTCAATTTGTCTGCATCGGGATGTTTTTCCATTTCAATAACTTTACCGACAACTACACCGCTAAATTGTACGGCAACGGGTTCAACCGCATCAACTTCCACACCTGCCATTGTAATTTGCGCGACGAGTTCTTCCGTGTTGAGAGCGGGATTAACGTAGCTTCTAAGCCATGTTTCACTGATTTTCATAACGTCCCTGCCTTAGTTAAATTGTTGTAAAAATTTCAAATCGTTTTCAAAAAATAAGCGCAAATCGTTAATGCCATAACGTAGCATTGCTAAACGTTCCACGCCCATTCCGAAGGCAAAACCGCTGTATTTTTCGCTGTCGATATTCACCGATTTGAAAACTTCAGGGTGAATCATGCCGCAACCCATAACTTCGAGCCAGCCCGTGTGACTGCACACACGACAACCTTCTCCACCACAGATGACACATTCAATATCGACTTCAGCGGAAGGTTCGGTGAACGGAAAATAAGACGGACGAAAACGAACTTGAATATCTTTTTCAAAAAATGCGCGTAAAAATTCATACACCACGCCTTTTAAATCGGCAAAACTCACGTCGGTATCGACTAAAAAGCCTTCGACTTGGTGAAACATCGGCGTGTGTGTGATGTCAGAATCGCAACGATAAACGCGACCTGGTGCAATCACTTTCAACGGCGGCGTTTGGGATTCCATGACACGAATTTGCACGGGTGACGTGTGCGTTCTTAAAACACGGTGCGCGTCAAAATAAAATGTATCGTGCATCGCACGAGCGGGGTGATGAGCTGGAATGTTTAAGGCTTCAAAATTGTGATAATCGTCTTCAATTTCAGGGCCCTCGACCACTTGAAAACCGACGTTTGCAAAAATTTTATTGATACGGCGCAACGTGGTTGTTACGGGATGTAAACCGCCGACTTTTTGTCCGCGTCCTGCAAGCGTTACGTCAATACGTTCATTCGCCAAACGTGCTGCAAGTGCGGATTGTTCGAGTTCGATTTTTTTTGCGTCGAGTTTTTCTTGAAACGCATCTTTGGCTTGATTGATAACTTGACCTGCTTCACGACGTTCTTCGGGCGGCAAAGCACCGAGTTCTTTCATTTGAGCGGTAAAAATTCCTTTTTTACCCAAATAATGAACACGAATAGTATCAAGAGCGGTTAAATCGGTAGTCGTGGAAAGCTCATTTAAGGCTTGTTTGAGAATATCATCTGTGGAAGTAGTAGACACGGTTTTAAGTTTATCGTTGATTTAAAAAGGCGTAATTCTATCATGTAGCCGTTATTAAGTGCAGATGGGGAACTCATCGAGTAAAGGAAGGCAATTTGATAACTTTCGTCACCAGCCAATAACTACTCAGTACAAATAAAACCCAACCCGCAACCAATATGCCAATTACGCCGTCGTAATGACTGACTAAAAACGAATACGGCGACGAAAAATCAACGTGAAACATTGATTTACTCATGCGAATTTGCCATGCCCAACCGGTGTGGCAACCGATACACAATGCTAAATTCCTTTCACCACACAATCGCAACGTGCCTAAAAATAATCCAACCGTAAATAATGCGAAAAATGCTGCTAAATCGTGCATTGCCCAAACGTTTTTATAGGCTTCGCCCAGCAATGCAAAGCTACCCGTTAAACTGAGTGTTTCCGCCGAAACGGGTGATTTACTGTCCAAAAAATGCAAACCTGCGTAATAAATTGAACTCAGTAAAACCGCTGAAAATGCGGGCAAATACTTGCTCAAACTGCTGAATAATAAACCTCGAAATACGGATTCTTCCACAAGTCCAATCAACAACGCTAATCCAAAAGCCACACCACATTTTTCAGCAAACCACGCCAACGACCACGCTTTTGTCATATCAATTGAATGCACGCCTAAACCATTAAGTACGGCAAAAATAGGCAATAAAACAACTAAACTCAAGGCAAGACCTTGTCCAAACTGTTTAAACATCATTTTGAATGGCGCGTAACCGAGCATTTCTTTGGTTAAACCCAAACGCTTTGAAATTGGGAAAATACTTAACACCAACATAATTTGTGTCAGCCGAATCATCATTTTTCGTAGCATCGCAGGATCATTAAAATAGAGGGCAAACAAGTAAGCCATCACACACGCGCTGCCAGTTATTACAAATAAAATCAATAACGGCACAAACGCATAAAAAATCGCACGTCCCATTATTAAAAATCGCCCCACAACATTTGCACTGCCGCTAATGCCGCAAGTGACGCGGTTTCAGTGCGTAAAATTCGTGCGCCTAATCGAACAGGAATAAAACCCGCCACTTTCGCAATGTCACGTTCAACACTCGAAAAACCACCTTCAGGACCTGTTAATAAGGTGACTTGATTATTTTCAGGTGTGAGTTGCGCTAATGTTTTTTCAGCATACGGATCGAGAAAAACCTTCAAACCACCATGCCGTTTTGTTATCCAATCATTCATGACCGAAACATCGTCAAAATCGGGCAAAATGGTTCGTCCACTTTGCTCTGCCGCGTGTTGAATTATTTTTTGCCAATGTTGCCAACGTTGTGATTTTTTTTCGTCTTTGAATTGCACTACGCAGCGTTCCGTGATTAACGGTGTAATGGCTGTTACACCTAATTCCACTGCTTTTTGAACTGAAAAATCCATTCGATCACCGCGTGAAATTCCCAATCCTAAATGAATTTTTAAATTGGATTCAACCGAGCGTTCAACTAACTTTTCTAACGCAACGCAAACTCTTTTTCGACTGACTTCAATCACTTTTCCGACATATTCCCCGCCTGTGCCGTTGAATAAAATAATCGGTGCATCATTTTTTAAACGCAAAACGCTTCTGGCGTAATGCGCGTTGTCATCGTCCAATTCAATCATTCTGCCGATTTGCAACGGGGCATTCGTGTAAAGCCTTGATATTCGCATGAGTTAATCTTCAAAAATCGCGCTGTTTAAATTCAACGCGCCATTAAAAATGGTTTTGTCTTTTATAAATCCAAATTTTGTGCCGTTTAAATTCGCACCTTTAAAATTGGCATTTGTTAAATTTGCACCGCTTAAATCTGCCATCGTTAAATCTGTGCCACTCAAATTTGCCCTCGTTAAATCAGTGCGTTTCATTAACGCACGATTTAAATTGGCGTTGGTTAAATTTGCATTTGACAAATTTGCGCCGTTCAAACTCACCCGCATCAAGCCCATGGGCTGATTTTTCATGTCCACACCCCAATTTGCATTGGTTAAATTTGCGCCTTTCAAATTCGCACGATCCAAATTTGCAATGAAACGACTGCCGCTCAAATTCGAGTCACTCAAATCAGCATCCATCATGCTTACGCCGAAAATGCTGGTGTTTGATAAATTTGCTCGTGCGAAATGAATCCGTGTCATTACAGTTAAATCTAAATTCAAATTCGACAAATCACAGTCATTTAAATTCGCGTCACGCAAATCCGTTCCCCACAAATCGGCATTGCGAAAATCCAATTTCGACAAATCCAACGTGCGAAAATCTTTACGCCGTAAATCGACGACGTGTGTTTTGTCTGCGTTTTTCAATTTTTGTTCAATGTCAACGCGGGTTAAATCTGCCGCGAGGACATTTAAACTCAACGACATTGCGACAAAAATTAAACTTATTTTTTGTAGTTTCATGGCTTATCTGTCAGTTTTTGAGTGGTTGTTTTTTATTCTGTACGATTACACTTTATTTGAGCGCGTTCGAGTTCGGTTTGTGCCACTTTATCACGCAAATAAACAGGTTGAGCGTATTCTGCCGCAACGGCTAAACCTTGTTTAAAACCATAAACGCCAAGCTCTGCAATCGTGCTAGATTGCGGTAAAACGTCACTTTCAATATCGGAAACCAAACCTTTTGTTCGAGCAAGTAACTCATCTTTATAAACACGCCAGCCAGAACCAATTCCTAGCGCGGATTGTTGCGGAAACTCAATGTATTCAACAGGCAAAACCGCTTCTTTACCAATCAATTCAACAAAACCGTCCGCGTTACGTTGATAAACGCCCCAAAAAATTTCGCCAATTCTTGCGTCCGTTGCCACGAAAGCGAGTGTTGGCAAAAGATTTTGTGCCAATGCGGCAAGTGTTGAAACAGGAACAACAGGCAAATCTGCACCAAACGCCAAGCCTTGAACGACGCCTGTTGCAATCCGCACTCCCGTAAATGAACCTGGACCACAACCGAAAGCCAGCGCATCGAGTTGTGATAACGTCAATTGCGCTTCGGCGAGCAATGAATCAATCATAGGCAATAATAATTTCGTGTGTGCTTTCGGTGTGATTTCAAAGCGTTGACGAATTTCGCCATCTATAAATAATGCGGCGGAACACGCTTCCGTTGAAGTATCTAATGCGAGTAATTTCATTCTGAATGTTTATTTTTCGCACGAAAATAAATACCGCTGAAAAGAAGTGTCAGGAATGTCACGACACCGCCAATTATCAACATTTTCTTTTCTTCTAGCCATGCGTAAGGATTAGCACCGACGTGAAAAATAATTTTCAATTTATCATCATCTGAAATAGCTTCTTCGCCACCGACCAATAAAATCAATGCGTAATCCCCTTTTTTGTCTAAATCAGCTTGCGCTTCAACCACACCTTTTGAATAAATTTTGGGTTCAACGTGATTTAATTCTCGAACTTCCTTGAAATTAGTCAATTTATTTTCCGTATTTTCAATTTCAACAACACGAATACCAATAGGCGTTTTACGAATATCACGGTCAATTAAATCAGCGGCAAAAAATACTTTTCCGATGTCGGGTAATTCTTGGCAATAGGGCGTTAACAGTGCATCACGCTCATTACCTTGTTTTGGTTTTAAATACGCACTGAAATGCACGGCATAAAAATCGTTTGTAATCAAACAACCCACACTATTTACGTCTGCAATTTGTGGCGGCGTGCCGAGTTTTTCTGACATATCGCAACCACCCAATAATGCACACGCAAATACTAGGCTCACAATAAATTTATTTTTCATATTTATGGCTGAATGGTGAATTGAAATTTGCCAGTCACGATATGCGTGTCAATTGAAACAACGCGATAACGCACGGTGTAAGTGCCAGCGGGTAATTCGGGGAGCGTGCAATATAAATGTGAACCGTCGAGTATCTCTTGTTGCACATCTTTGTTATCAACACGGTTTCCTTTGCTGTCGATAACTGCAACAGCTTTGTATTCGCCACCAACTTTATCATTAAACCAAACGTCAATTTGTTTAGGGGAAGCAGTGAGCGTTGCATTTTGTTCTGGTTGTGATTTGACCAAAATAGCGTGTGCAAATACAGATAATGGTGATGTCAATGCGGCAATTAGCGCGAATGATTTTAAAAGTGTTTTGATGTAGTCAGATTTCATGAACGTAAAATTAGGTGAATTTAAAAAAGTCTATTATAGCCAGTGATTTTGGAGGACGT
This sequence comes from uncultured Pseudomonadota bacterium, assembly GCA_903877065.1. Classification (GTDB taxonomy): domain Bacteria; phylum Pseudomonadota; class Gammaproteobacteria; order Methylococcales; family Methylomonadaceae; genus UBA10906. The sequence goes on along the minus strand of CAIRCR010000455.1, from coordinate 78 downwards.
TAAAAATACGCTTGAAATCGGTCAGTTGAAAATTACCATTTTGAAATCACTTGCTTTCAGGCATAACATTTACCGCTT
>CAIRCR010000454.1 GCA_903877065.1 uncultured Pseudomonadota bacterium | reverse complement strand
TTTTTGCACTGTTACGTTGCATCGATTCACGAATATAACCATTCATGAAGGCAGAGGCAATTTCACCTGTATCCGCCAATCTGATTTCAACGGTATGCTGTGTACCGTATTTAGGGTTGTCGAATTGATTAAATCCAACAATCGTTCCCATCAAATCGCCCATTTCATCAAACTTCCAAAATACCTTGTCATCGTGACCGTCATGTTGACTAGCGGCGATACTTCTCAAATTATCAAAACCATCATTTTGCATGGTAAATACTCCAAAATTAAAAATTGAATAAAACACTTTGTTTTCTGTAAGAATGGGAAGTGGCTATCCTCCATTTCATTACGGTGTTTAGTATTTTTTTTTCACGGACTCTAAATTCAACACCTGTTAAAATAACGACAACGAATTAAGAAAGGAAAACTCGATACCGAAATTACATTGTCATCACCAGCAATAAGCTACGGTGCTAATTTGCCGTGTACTGGGGATAGAGGATGTGATGATGGGACAGCATTAAAAGATGATGAATAAAGCTCAACTCAAGTGTCTAGGGGGGGGGCAATCTTTGCTATTATTGGCTTTGGTCCAATATCACTGGGCTGTTTAATTGGGATGTATATCACTGTAAAACGTCCACAGTAGTTTATTGAATTGATGGATGAAATGTATCAATATCGAGTGATGGAGAACAGTAAGCCGAAAGATTTAGCCAGCTATCGATTGAAAGTATTTTTAAGCATCTTGACACTATTTATCATCGACATTGCACCAGTTCCCGTGACACCCGTGATTGCCTTCATAATCATATTAAGCCGTCCTAACTGGTTTTATCGTGTCATTAAAAACGTGTATCGTTAAGCTGAAAATAATCAAACAAATCGTGCGTATGTTGGTGATTGTTGGTCAAAATGAGCGATAGCTAAACGAATGAAGGCATTGTTTCTAACGGTATGATTGGGAACGCTACAGAACTATTCGCACGCATTTAGAATACGCTCACGAATGTGCTGCTATTCTCGACGTGGGGGATGACGCTGTGAGTTCTCAGGTTTGATTGGTGTGGCTATCGACGGAAAAACAGATTCACGATAATCGTCAACACAACACTCACCACCAGCATTGACGTAATGGGGATAAAGACCGAACTGTTTTCATTCTCGATACGAATATCAAACGGTAATCGTCCAAACCAATTCACCAGTGATGGTGCATAACTCATGACTAAACCGATGACCACTGAAGTAACACCTACTGTTATCAACAATCTACCAAGTTCCATTAACTGCTCGCCCGTTTTTGTATTGGGGTAAGCTGCTTGACTTGATATTCTAGCTTACTTGCCTGTGAGCGATTCTCGCATTGTTTTACAGCGATGATATGCGAAGGGGGATTAGACTTGGTAAATTTAGCTCCTCGACCTGACTGATGTGTGTGAAATCGTTTCTGAACATCGGTTGTAATGCCCGTATAAATCTTACCGTTTTCACATTCCAGTAAATATACAAACCATGTGTTAATTGTCATTGGCTATCAACTTCAAAAACATCGCTTCACTGATGATGTCGCGGTTGCTGTCCACTCGGTCTAAATACACCAAACCGTTTAAATGGTCGTATTCATGTTGAAATACTCGTGCTATAAAACCTTCAAAATCAACCTCTAAGCGTTGTCCTGTCAAATCCATATAACTCACTCGAATCAAGTGATAACGCGGTACTAAGGCGCGAATACTGGGGATACTCAAGCATCCTTCCCAATCTTTTACCATGTCATCAGACAATGCCATGAACTCAGGGTTAATCATCACCGTAGCAGGCATGGTAGGCGCATACGGATAACGTGGAGTTGGTTTGGATGCCACCACCATGATGCGTTTGGATTCAAAGATTTGTGGCGCGGCTAAACCCACACCATTTGAACCATCGAGTGTGAATAACATCGTTTGTGCTAACTGTTGAATATCAGTGCTGGTTACATCGTCAATCGGTAATGCAATCTGTCTTAATACGGGTTCACCAAGTAAAGCAATTTCTAACTTTTCCATCAAGATTTGTTTTTCATCAGTTCGATGATTTCTTTGAGATAAGCGATTTCTTTATCCCTTTCAGAATTAAGTAATTGTTGTTTTTCAAGTTCTGTTTTAATTTGCAGATAATCCAGCGATTGATAAGCATTGCACCAATTTTGCTGATTATTTTGTGTACCACCTAAGTTAAAAACGCCAGTCTTTTTTTCAAAAAAATCCACTATATCAATTTCAAAGACAGCAGAAATCTCTTCTAATCTCGACAAATTTACATCTGTATCACCTCGTTCAAGACAGCCGTAGGCATTGGTAGATATGTTCAATTTGTTTGCAATTTCTTCTTGTGACCAACCTTTTTCCTGACGTAATCGTTTAATCTTCTCGCAAACTTTCATAAAAACAAGTCCTGTGGTTTAAATCTTAATTTTACTTGGTGGTTAATTTGGATTTGTTAATCTAACATGGTTCTGATTTTCGTCGCTCATCAAAAAACTAAATTGTGTAAGGTATCATGGAAAATTTTGATACATAACAGAATTCCTTTTTCGCGAATTTCATTCGTAGCAATGCAGTATTGAATCCACGATGATTGCAGCGCGGAGATTTATATTTACCACCATAACGTGAAATTCTATCATGGCTTCATTTTTTGTTGCTAGTTATGGCGGACCTTGATTTTTTACCGCCCTAAGGATGGTTACAAATGAATGAAGTACAGGAAAATACAGAAAAAAACTGGTTCTACGAGGAAAAAGGGCAGAGAAAAGGTCCCGTTTCTGAAAGCGAG
>CAIRCR010000453.1 GCA_903877065.1 uncultured Pseudomonadota bacterium | reverse complement strand
GGGCAACCTCGGTTGCTGCTTTTCCCTCTTCTAGCACCATTTTCACTGCTGACGTTTTATATTCTTGCGTGTATTTATTTTTCATTTTCGGACACCTAAATTTCGATGGATAATTTTACAAAATTTTTGTCCTGAATAGTGTAGCGCGATCAATCGCGTTTTATTTTTAAATAAGGACAATTACGGCATCCATTTTTGCAGCACATTCCTCTTTTAAGGTGATACCACTTTGTAAAAACATAACATCCATGCTCAATAAAGTAATCAATTCCCTCAATCAATTTTTCATAATTTTTGTAGTTTTTAGCAACTGAAATACTTTCTTGAAGATTTAGTGAATTTAACATCGAAATTATCTTTTCTTGTATCAATTTGCTCAAGCAAGTTTCACACAAACACCCTTGTTGATTATCTCCAATAGGCATAATCGTTGGGTAATTCATACACCAGCAAGCATTATTGAATGAGCAAGAAAATAAATCTCCACATAACGAGCAAAAACTTTTTAGACAGATACTCACAATAAGCTTGTCAAAACCGCGACCCCCATTAACCAATTTGATAATTGGGTAAACATCATAATTACTCAAAACATCTAATGCGTTGAGTTCATTTAAATGAATGAATACCCCCAATAAAAGTAAAGCCCCACTGATTATTTGTTCAACAAATACATCAAAGCGTCCATCACAGCATTTGCAACAGTGTGTGGTGGTAATTGATAAAATGATTGCCACGCAAGCGAAACATATTCCTCATAATCCTCTTTACACGTTGGATGAATTTGTAACCAACATAATCTAACCGCATGACCAATAAGAATATCAGTAACCAACGTATCATCAATCAGTAACTTTGGATTGTCCCGCACAATAACAGCTAAAGCGTTTAGGGTTTCGACACAAAGTTGACGATAAACGGGGGCGTGGATTTTGTTTAAAATATGGTTAATGTGAAGTTTGAAACTTTGTTCGCCTGCTGTCATTTGTCCAAGTAAATTTGCACTATCTATACGACGATTGCTATTGTATTTTTCGCCAATCATCAAACCATTGCAGTGATGTAGCAAATGCCAAACGCCCATAAAAAATGTATCACTTTCTCTGCCAACGCTACCTTGTTGTTCACGCCACGCAAACCAATTATCCAAATACCCTAAATTTGGATTCATACTTGGTTGAAAGCGAGCTGAGGCTAAATCACCTTTTTGACCTTCATAATGCAATGTTTCTAACTGAATTCGTTGCGTTTCGATAGTCTCGTAATTCGTTAAAGTATCTTTAATTCGTTGTACTAATTGATGCGGTGCCATTGCTAAAACATCACTAAATGCTTGATCCCACGAGCTACTACTTAGGCGTTTTTCTTGTGCAATAATCAATTGAAGAATATGACCTACACGGATAGTGTACATATCTTTAAATAAAGCAGGCTTAAATTTAATTAACATTCCCAGATGAATAATCAATTCTTGTACAAGAATTTGCTGGCAACAATCGTTGGGATTAAACGTTTTTATCAAATCAAGAATTTGCCAAGAATCGATAGGTCGTTTCATCGTAGCTTGATCGGTATATGAATGCCCTACAGTTAGGCTATGTTGACGCACCAAAATATCCGTCGCAGCTTGTTCTAAATTGATGTCATATTTGCCGAGCAAACCCGCACAGCGCCGCACGATTGACCATGAATTTTGATCACCTGCACGAATATAAATTTCTTCAAGCAAATCACGCACGCGACATGGCTCACCATTTAAATTAAATAAGCCTGTCTGGTAATCAATGTCATGTCGTTGAACCAATAAATTCAGCACTTCTAATTGTGTGTGCAAATTATTCGTACTTTTTAAATGCTCAACCAATGTGCTGTCGGTTTCAAGTTCTAATTGTGTTAATAAAACGGTATTGATTAACGGAGAAGGATTTTCTGAAGATGACAAGAAACTCGAAAAAGGTCTTTCTGGCTCTTTCCAACAAACGGGTGAAAATTTAAAATCGTGCAAATAACCAATTTTTTCGTGACAAGTGTTATCTAAAAATGTGGTAATTGAATCCAAACGAACACGGACAGATTCTAAATTATCTTGTTGTAATTGTTTAATAAAATCAATGAGTAAATGCCCATCTTTTTCCGTCAACATGTTGTGTTTAACGTTGATAATCAATAATGGCGGCGCAGGTTTATCCCAGTGCTGTGCAATGTAATTCAATTCAGTACGAAGCCGTTGAATTAACAATTGATTATCCATCGTCAAATAAAAACTTTTTTGATCCATAAACTGCGGTAAAAACAGCAACGGTTCACCTGCCAAAATGTAAAGTTTTGATGTTGAAAGGGTACGCAATTGGCGAACTGGTCTGCCAGTTAAGCCAATGCGGTCATTGCGTCCAACATGAACATAAGCTGCCGATAATTCGCTGGCATCGCGGACTTGAACAGGCGCAATTTCAACACGGGTTTGACTGGGAATGTTTAAGCTATTTAGCGTTTCACGAATACTTTCATCTTCTGCTAATAAAGCAACTTGAACCGTTGGAACTGCGACTTTATTTGCCATTCGATAACGCCCAAGTGGATCTATGTCATCGGCTTCAATAAAACCATCTTGTAAAAGACAACCTAAAATAAAAAGACTTTGCGCCCAAACTAACGGGACGTTTTCATTCGGAAGGCGTAATTGACTATGCGGCAAGGCTTTTTCAGCATCGATGCTTTCTGCGGGAACACCATACAATTCTGGCAATAATCGTTGCCCATTATTTTCAACGCAGAGTTCTTCAAGTTTTTTCCTGTACGTCAACGCGGTATTTTTATCGTCAATTAGCAAACTATTAAGCAATCCATAACAGAAAAAAAGCGGCCATTCGCATTCAATATCGGCAAATTCTTTTAATTCATGGGGTTCATAATGCAAACGATGTGAATCTTCCAACACCGTTTGATGACCATCACGCAAAAATCGCTTGCAACCGTAATTCCCTTGCAATTTACTTACGATTAACGCATCGGTTTTTTGTCGTAATTTGGCATTATCAACCGCAAATGCGGGAAAACCAATAATGCTTAAAACAGCCGAATCAACTTCTTTAGAAATTGATTCGCGTGGCAATAATGATTCTAATGCAATGCGTGTGCGTGCAATATCATCACTCACTACATGAATTATTGAACTTTGCCCGCCATCTTTGCCGAATAAATTAAAATTGGTAAGTGCTTCCAAAGCGGCTTTTGCCATACCGATCGAACTAGCGTTTAATTCTGCAACACCGTGATTCATTTTGTTACCACGCTCCCAAATTCCATAATCAGGCGTGCGATAAGTTCGGCTTATATAGTGAACTAAATTTTGTACAAAATTCACTTCATCAAGACTGAAAACAATCCGTAAGCCTGACGCTGTCATTTGTGCCAACATCAATAAAAATAATGACGTTGCATCGAGTTGTAAATGTCCCCATTCGTGATCACCAACAATGATATTTCCTGATTTGGTGTCATATTTAGCGTGCAGAGCATCAAGCGGGTTTTGACTGTGTTTGAATGTTTCGACTTTAGGTAATTGCCGCATCATAGCGATAAGCAATCCTCGCATCAGTTTCACGACACTTTGTTCCAATTGATAAGCTCTATCGTTTCTTTCGCCACTTCGCCGATACGCTAAAGCTAATCCCCAAGCTGCGAGAATGCTATAAACATTGTCGCGTACCCATGCGTCAGTGTAATCACCATGAATGTTAATTGCGGTACTCGCAGGCAATAAACCGCTTACACAATCTTGACGATTAAGAATAATGTCTTGGATTTGATTATAGTAATGTTCAAGAGTTTTTTCTGAATGGTTAAACTCTATAGATTCAAGCATATTATTTTTCATATTTCGCCCAATTTGTGACTTTGTATTTTGCTTTTGACATGACTACTTCACCTGAAAAACTTGCCATAGTTTGACTGTTTTTTGAAATTCATGCACCAACGCTATCACTAACCCTAAATTAAGACATAAATTTACAGTGATCGAAATTGGGAATTAAGTTTGATTAAATTGAGATTGCTTCCCGCATTTGTTATTCTGCTAAAAGCAATTAGACCACGAGGTAATTATCATGGAGTACAATAAAATTAGTGTAATTGATAAAATAGACCGTCTCCAAAATGTATTTGTTTATTCGACGAAACTTGCGGAAGCTGTTGGCATTTCAAGAAGAACACTTCTCAATTGGCGACAAAAGCCAGAGTCCATTTCAGCCAAATTCAAGTTAGATATTGATGTCTTGTATTGCCAACACTTGATAATTCCTGAATGGGATGACCCTAGAAAGACATTTGAAGCCATATTATTACCCGATGATATGCCGCATAACGAAGCAATATTTTTGCCATTTCTGCGCCGTCTAAGTTATGGAACGATTAAAATAGAAACCAATATGGCGATTGCTGATTTCGACAACATTATCGATGGAACGAAATTACCAAAAAACATGGATAGGCAAACATTTCATGAAGGATTTAACACATTCATGACGCACAAACAGCTTTGGCAACGGATTGTAGAGCATGGTGAGCCATTGCCAATAACGGTTGAAAATATCAAGACATTACACATCGATTTTATGCGAGGAATTTATGATAACGCGGGATTCTTTTCCACCAAGATTCGTGTAATGGGACAATTAGATGGCGTTCAAACAACAGACCCCGAAGACATTGACGAAGAAATACACCTCTGGGTTTATAAAGAAGCCAAAGCTGTCACGTTGGAAGCCATTGCTAAAGCCCACGCCTATTTCATTCTAATTCATCCGTTTGGTGATGGTAATGGGCGTGTCGGACGTGCCTTAGTTATGGCGCAATGCTTGAATGCTAGGTTAATGCCGCCCGTGTTTGATGGTAAAAATAGAGCCATGTATTACGCAACAATGAAACATGCCATGAAACATGGTCGCTATGCACCACTGATTCGCCTTTTTCATGAAGCCCAACGAAACAATGGCGGCATAAATGAATAACCTTGAATTACCCACTGCGCTGTACCGTACCGAACAAATTAAAACTCTGGAACAAACTGTCATTCAGCAAGGCATCATTTCTGGCTTTGAACTGATGGAGCGAGCAGGTACAGCCGTTTTTACTTGTTTGAAAGAACGCTATCCTGTGAGCAAGATTGCTGTTTTTTGTGGCTCTGGTAACAATGCGGGCGATGGTTATGTCGTGGCAACACTCGCATTGAAAGCAGGGATGGACGTTTGTGTCCATGCTATTGCTGCGACAACAGAGTTACAAGGTGATGCTCTTACAGCTTGTCAGCGTTATATCAGTGCAGGTGGTGTGGTTACGTCGTTCCGAACCAATGTTCTAATTGATGCCGAGCTTGTTATCGATGCGTTGTTCGGTACTGGGTTAAATCGTTGTATTTCTGACGTGTATGCCCAAGCGATTATGTGTATCAATGAAAGCGCATTACCCGTGATTTCCATCGATATTCCATCGGGACTAAACGCCGATACGGGCGATGTAATGGGATGCGCCATTGAAGCCGATGTGACAGCAACGTTTATTGGTCTAAAGCAGGGGTTATTCACTGGATTCGCCGCCCAACACGTTGGTGACATTGTTTATGCTTCGTTAGATTTACCAGTTGAAACTTGGAAATGCGTTGAAGCATCCGTGCATCGTGTATTGCCAAAATCATTGCCACCACGCCATCGGTACGCTCATAAAGGAAATTGCGGTCATGTGTTGGTTATTGGTGGTGATATTGGTTATTCAGGTGCTGCAAGATTAGCGGGTATGGCGGCATTACGGGTTGGTGCGGGATTAGTGAGTGTTGCAACGCACCCAGAAAATGCGGCGGTGATGAATATCGCCTGCCCAGAATTGATGTGTCATGGTATTTATACGGTATCAAAGTTGGAACCACTGTTGGCAAAGGCGAGCGTTATTGTCGTCGGCACAGGACTTGGGCAACGAGATTGGGCGAAAACATTGCTTGATGCAGCATTGTCAACGAATAAGCCGCTAGTAATGGATGCCGATGCCTTGAATTTGTTGGCACAATCACCTTGTAAAAAAGACAATTGGATTCTTACACCCCATGTTGGTGAAGCTGCGCGATTGTTAGATTTGACGACAAGAGATATTCAGGTGAATCGGTTTAACGCAGTCCAAGCATTACAAGAAACGTATGGTGGTTTGGTGCTTCTCAAAGGTGCGGGAACATTGATTGCGTCCGATGATTCGATTACAGTTTCAAATACTGGAAATCCAGGCATGGCTTCTGGCGGCATGGGTGATGTATTGTCTGGGGTAATTGCAGGATTAGTCGCACAAGGTTTGTCACTGCAAGAAGCCGCTCAACAGGGAGCTTATGGACATGGATTTGCTGCTGATAAAGCGGTCAAAATCGATGGTGAGCGTGGTTTATTGGCAAGTGACTTGTTTCCCCATTTGAGACGATGGGTGAACCGTTAGGGATTATCCGAAGATAAATGATGATAAAAGAGCATAACCAACATGACTGAACAAAACGATAAAAAACACGAAAAAATAGCCAAGCGAGCTGAAGATATTTCCATGACTGCAACGATTATGTCTGCTGCGGTTGGAGTGGGAGCGAATTTCTTTGAACCTACAGGATTATCTGCAATTGGCGTAGCGTTAGGAATTATTGATGAACCATTTATTGTAACGGCAGTACCAATGGTTTCTAATGTCGCAACCGTAACAGGTGTTATTTCAGGTTGTGCGTATTTTTATTCCAAATGGAAAAACAAACGCGAAAGACGTATCTCAGATTAACTGCTAAACAATCAATAATTTTTGGAGAATACTAATGTCAATATCTATGTATGCAGCCTCTGTTCCACCCATGATTCGTAGCCTTACCAATTTACGGTCAATTCTTGAAAAAGCTGCCGCCTACGCAGAATCCAAGAATATTTCCCCATCTGTGTTGGTCAATGCACGTCTTTATCCAGATATGTTTCCCTTGGTGCGACAAGTTCAAATTGCAACCGATGTCGCTAAAGGAGCTGTTTCACGTCTTGCAGGTTTGGAGCCGCCTAAATATGAAGACAATGAATCGACATTCGCGGAACTCTTGGCTCGCATTGATAAAACTATTGCGTTACTTGAATCTAGTGACGCTGGGCAGATAGATGGCACTGAAGATAAAACTATTGCTTTGCCTATGCACGACAAGACGGTAAATTTTAAAGGTTTGCCCTATTTGCTCGATTTTGTTCTTCCAAACGTGTATTTCCACGTCACCACTGTCTATGCCATTTTGCGTCATAACGGCGTAGAGATTGGCAAACAAGATTTTTTAGGAAGCATTTATTAACTACATTGGACGGAGTGCCAATAAAAAAGGTGGTATTCAAAATATCACTCTTATTGGCATTTGAGCTGAACTCATTGCTTTACAGTCATTCGACATCATGAAAGAAATTATAGTTAATGTAACGATTACCTTCATTGGTATGAAAAATAACATCAACAAAGTTTTTGTTAATTAAAATATTTTCTGGCTTATAAACGTGCCGAGCAT
>CAIRCR010000452.1 GCA_903877065.1 uncultured Pseudomonadota bacterium | reverse complement strand
CTGAATGTGTTTTTCATGAACGCTACAAAACGAGAGAACAAGCTCAGGCTTCTATTTTTGATTATATTGAAGTGTTTTATAACCGAAAACGCCGGCATTTCGCTAATAATCAAATGTCGCCTGCTAACTTCGAATCTTTTCGAAATGTAGCTTAACTTTTCTGTCCTGTTTTATGTTGACGGATCACAAAATCTAAAACCTCTTTTTGTGACATTAAAGGCAACGTGTTCACTTCATGTTGAATCGCTTCTTGTAATGTATTCATTTCCCCTCCACAATCAAAATTTCTTCATCCGTCAATCCATAAAGCCCATATACCAACCCATCAATCTCACATTCCAACACGTCAATCACGACAAAAGCCACTCGCCAGATTGCGCAATTGCCTGATACATAGTGTCGGGTGCAAGGTCAACTTCGTCATCACCCCACGATACAAAACCATCTGTGACTTGAATTTGATTGAAAAAAATCAGGATTTTTCAATTTTTCAAAAACACCGTAAAGATACGACGGTAAAAATCGAACATTCCCACTTAAACCATCGGTAAAACGCACCGTAAAAGATAATTCGCCAATCACTCGCGCTTCAATCACATCGTAATACATGAAAAATCTCATCCTCACCAAACCGTCTTCACAGGATATTGCATAATCAAACCGTCACTGGTCAAAATCATTAAATCATGTTCAATCGCCTGACAAATTAACATTCGATCAAACGGGTCTTTATGATGTTTTGGTAGCGTTCCCAAATGAAAAACTGCTTTTTCAGTCAATGGCAACGTTTCAATTTCATGTTTAATACGTTGCGCCGCAATAAATTCTTCTATTGGCGACGGCAACGGTAATTTTCCAATACCGTTTTTTACCATGATTTCCCACATCGAAACTGAACTTAAAAACATCTCATTTTTTGGATTTTTGAAAATCTGCCGCGCCGTTTCGCTCAATTGCTCATCTTCTGTTGTTATCCACAAAAACGCACAAGTATCGAGCAACACTTTCATGATTCAAAACCTTCAAATGCCTGAATTAAATCATCAGGCAACGGCTCAAAAAATGCCTTAGGCACTTCAAATAAACCTTTCGCTAAACCAATTGGACGCGGTTTGTTAAACTCAATAATCGCGGCTTTTCTCATTAACCGTCGTTCAATTCGTTGCACAAATTTTTCAACCATCGCTAATGGCAAATCGTCTGGAACATTGATTATTACTTGCATTACGTTCTCCTATTTTCCTTCCACAATCAAAATCTCTTCATCACTCAACCCATAAAGCCCATAAACCAACACATCAATCTCACATTCCAACACGCTGGTGTCGTTGCCTGCTTTTTTCTCGGCAAGGATTTTGTCCACTAATTCGATAAACGGTTGTTGCTGATCACCAAACAAAAAGCGTAACTTATCAATTTCGGATAATGATTCACGCAGTGCTTCAAATCCAAAAATACTAAAGTAAGCAGATACAAATCGTAAATTCGCATGAGACTGTATTTTCTCGTTTAAAAAATCACCAACTTTACCGAAATAATGGTTATCTCGGATGCCTGAATTTTTAGTTATATCTTTATGTTGATTGTTCATTCGTTTAATTGAATTCAGCTAAATTAATGAGTTTAAAAAGTATTTAATCTTATTCATCTGAAAGTGAAATTAAGATTATATGAACTGTACTATAAAAAGGATTGTTAATCTCAATCAATCTTTAAAACGTGATTTAGTTCACATTTTGATTTATTGAAATCGATCTATTCTGATTGCGAATCCATTCACTCCACGAGCCTGCATAAAGTTTTGAACCACTCAATCCAGCGTATTCCATCGCTAATAAATTATGACACGCTGTCACGCCTGAACCGCAATAATGCACG
>CAIRCR010000451.1 GCA_903877065.1 uncultured Pseudomonadota bacterium | reverse complement strand
CGAGGAGAACAGAAAAGATTTAATTAAAACTGGTGTTGAAAATTTATTCAAATATTATAATTATGACCTTACTAATCTTGACAAATATTTGAAAGCCTATAGATTCGCTGACATTTCTGACAACGGGACAAATTTAAGCACTAAATTTCCTGTTCCAAAAGTTAAAAATGGTGGTCGTCAATTATTCACCGTGCCAGCAAGTGACGGTCAAAAGGAATACAACGATTATCTAATCGAAAGAACCATGCAGGTTGAAGAAGCGATGAAATCAGGGGATTTCGACCCCAAAAATGACAACCTACTTTGGATTTACAACGACGCGAAAAAGGCAGCTTTAGACCTACGCCTTGTTGACCCAATCGCACCAGATTTTGCAGGGAGCAAAATCAATCTAGCTGTTGATAAAATTCATAACATTTACAATCAATGGAACGACGATAAAGGCACGCAATTAGTTTTTATTGATTCATCAACACCAATCAAAGGTGCAGGCAAAAAAGCAGAGGAAACACTGCTAAAGGCACTATCGTTAATTGTAAAAGTACCGTCTAAAGCAACGGCTGCACAGCGACGAGACATATTAACAAACTCTAAAGAGTATCAAGTATTACAAGAGTTTGAAGGTTATGAGAAGAAATGGGGATATTTAAAACAGTTGATTGCAGACCGTATCGAGCAAGGCGACATATCAGACGAAAAAGCAGAAGCTATCGAGGCAAAGGTTGCCGAATTCGATGCCGACAGTGCAATTTTTATTACTGCTGATACTGGATTTTCTGTTTATGACGACATGAAAGCCAAGCTGATTAAAAAAGGAATCCCAGAAAATGAAATTATGTTTATCCATGATTTTGACACAGCGGAAGAAAAGAAAGCATTATTCAGCTTAGTAAAAGCAGGTGAGGTGCGTATCTTATTGGGTTCTACGGCAAAAATGGGAGCGGGAACAAACGTACAAGAAAGACTTGTTGCACTGCATCATATTGACGCTTCACAACACGCAAGACCCTCAGATATTGAGCAACGTGAAGGGCGAATAATTAGGCAATTAAATTCGCTGTATGACCGTGACCCAGACGGGTTCGAGGTTGAGATTAACGCTTACTCAACAGAGAAAACGTTTGATACCGTTGCGTGGCAAATTTTGGCGAAAAAAGCCAATATGCTCGAATCGTTCAGAAAAGGTGAACGTAATTTAAAAGAGGAGAGCAAAGATTCTGCGAGCTATATGGAGTTCATGGCAGAAACAACGGGCAATCCAATTTTCAAGGAAAAGGTATCGCTAGACGCTGAAATCGAAGAACTTGAAACAGATAATCGCAGGCTTGGACTTCGACTTAACGAAGCGCAAAGAACACTGAAAAACGCTAAGAGAAAAGAAGGCGAAATCAATAATCGTATTTCAAGAGTTAAAGATTCTATTGATAAAGTCAGTGACACCAGCACTTTCACGATAGATGGGCGCGTCATTCCAAATGACATAACTAAAACGCTTGAAAAAGCAGTTGCTCAATATAAAGCCGAATTCCATAGATACCATACCGATATGGAGCGATATGTCCAAGACAGAAAAGAATGGGAAGAAAAAGGCAAAGACAGTGAGCGCGGGAAAGCACCCAAAAGACCAGTTGAGCCAAAAGACCCTAGAAATTATCTACATGAATTCGATAAATCGGAAGCTATAACAGCACTTAAAGGCGCAATTGATGAAATAGCTCAGAAGTATGTTGACGACGCAAAACGTAGCGTCGGAACACCTGTTGATGCCAGAAGTAAAAATTACGAAATTGAAAAAACAATCAAAATTGGTGATTTAAAATTATCCTTTGCAATCGAAGATGAAAAGTCACAGTTCAGCCAAGAGAGAAAGTTTGTTTTTGATTTTAATGATGAGAACCGCATATTCGTTGATTCTCGCACTTTATCGGCTAATGAAAATCGAATTGAACAAGTGGAAATGGCAAAGCAAAAATCACTTGATATATTGATTAGTTACCTTTTGCCAAGAATTACAGCCAACTCTTATCAGTCGGAATTAAAAGATGCAGAAATCAGCCTTAAATCACATGAAAACAAACTCGACATAGCGCAAAAGCTCGTCGATAAAACAGACTTATCGGGAATTAAAGCGCAAATCGAGGAAAAGAAAACGCGATTAAGCGAGGTTAATGCAGAAATCGCTGAAATTGAACTTGCCGAAGATGAACGCAGACAGGAACATCCGAACAAATACATTCAAGGCGATATTTCTCGTTTTGGTGTAAATACAGGCGAAGCAGAAGAAGCACCTAGCGAAGAACCACAAAAAACAGATGATACGGATAACACCGAGCAAAGCGCACTCGAAAACTTTAGAGCGCAAATAGCGGCGGGTAATCGTGGCGCGAAAATTAACCCAAGCAAAACACAATCAACTGCTAACGCCTACACAAAAGAATCGCTATCTAGTGAGCTAAAGCAAGTTGCAGATAACGAGTTTGGCAAAGGCTGGTTTGCGAGATTGCTTGCAACGGATAAGTTCAAAATCATCGACAGCAACGAAGCTAAAGCATTCACCAGTGAAAAAGGCGTGCAGGCGTTTTATCACAATGGAACAGATCGG
>CAIRCR010000450.1 GCA_903877065.1 uncultured Pseudomonadota bacterium | reverse complement strand
TTGGCGTTGAAACAGTGGCGACGTTTTAGGACAAGATTATTTATAACGCATACGTTACGTTGTCAGCTATTCCGTTGGAGGCTTAGGATTACGTTGTGAATGGTAAACTGCGATTGAATGGATTATGGAACGTTACGCGGTGACGATTGATAAAGACAGCGGCATCAAAAATAACCCGAATGATTGGAGCGATAACCCGCGTTATATTTGGGATTTGGTGAAACGGATTGTGGCGGTTAGCGTGGGAAGTGTTGCGATTGTTAAGGCGTTGCCTGATTTGGAGGAAGTGAAATGATTACGAAAGAACAATTAAAAAATGAAATTGACGCGCTTGAAGATGGGCAGCCGTTGGAATTAGTACATCAGCTTATTCAAAACATAAAAACGTCGTCAAACAGTAATGCTAAAAAATACACCAAAGAAGCGCAAATCAAGGCAATGGACGAATTTTCAGGAACGTTTGATGAATTGAGCATTGATGATGTTGAAAGCACATTGCGTACTGTACGCAAAGGACGGCGGGGATTATGGGATGCTATGCGAAAGAACGCATTTTGAACGCAGACAGCAGAGCTATTTCAACAGTCACTTACATGGAATATGTGCCATTTTGCCGAAACAAAAAAGAACTACTCGTTTTTAAAAAATTGTTAGATACGTTGGGATTTAGAATTTATGAAATTGATACGGCGATTAGTTTGCAATCGCGTCAATTTGTAAATACTTTTGCGTTAAGTCACAGCGTTGAAATGGCGGATGCGTTGATTGCGGCAACAGCTCTACAGCGAGATGAAATTTTGTGTACCAGCAATGCAAAACATTTTTTGCCAATCGAGAATTTGAAGTTGGATATTTTTTTGCCTTAATTGAGGCAATTAAGACGGCTATGGTTAAGAATTGAAATGCAATATCACGTTTTAAAACCGTATTGGCTTTTATGGTCGGTGCGGTTTTTTTGCGTCTTAATTTTTGTGGTTTATTGTCACTTGTTGCGGTGATTTATTTTGAAATGGAACGAAAATGGAACATTTTTATTTTAGGCACAAAAAAAGAGCTTAGATTTTACTCTAACCCCTTGATTTAATTGGTGGGTCGTGCGCGATTCGAACGCGCGACCATCGCATTAAAAGTGCGGTGCTCTACCAGCTGAGCTAACGACCCAAAAAAGAAGACGTATTATAGCGGTGATTTCTTAAAAGGCAAACGATAATTTTCGTTTTTCATAGATCAATCATTAACCAACGTGGCTTTGCAAAAATTTCCAACCCTTGAGTTTGTCCCAGCAAAAATCGTTGATAGCCCGCATACGCAATCATTGCTCCATTATCGGTACAAAATTCAGGGCGCGGAAAATAAATTGCACCGTTTTCTTTTTCAATCATTTCAGTCAACGTGGAACGAATTTTTATATTTGCACTCACTCCACCCGCAACAACTAACGTCGTTAAACCCGTCTGTTGCAGTACCCGCCGGCATTTAATTGCTAACGTATCAGCAACCGCATCTTGAAAAGCCAATGCAATATCCGCTTTATCCTGGTTAGTTTTTTCGCTTTTCTGAAACGTTGTTAAGGCAAATGTTTTCAATCCACTAAAACTAAAATCTAATCCAGGTCGGTCAGTCATTGGACGAGGAAAACGAAAACGTAATTGCCCTAATTTGGCTAATTCTGAAAGTTTTGCACCACCAGGATAATTTAAACCTAGTAATTTTGCGGTTTTATCAAACGCTTCCCCCGCCGCATCATCGAGCGATTCACCTAATAATTCGTACTGCCCAATGCTTGAAACTTTAACCAATAACGTATGTCCACCCGAAATCAACAATGCGACAAACGGGAATTTTGGGGGATTATCTTCTAACATTGGAGCGAGCAAATGCCCCTCCATGTGATGCACCGCAATCGTTGGAACTTGCCACGCAAATGCTAAACTTTGTGCTGTTGCCGCACCGACCAATAACGCACCCATTAAGCCAGGACCAGCAGTGTATGCAATTGCCGTTATATCCGTTTGCAGTGTGTTGCTTTCATGTAGTAGTTGTTTTATCAGCGGAATCAATTTGCGAATGTGGTCGCGTGATGCAAGCTCTGGCACAACGCCACCGTATTCGCTGTGCATATCAATTTGACTGAAAAGTAAATGATGAATCAAGCCACGTTCGGAATGGTAAATAGCCACACCAGTTTCGTCGCACGATGTTTCGATGCCTAAAATATACATTGAGTTTTTGAAAAATGAGGAAGTGAAGGTATAATCGCGAGTTCATTTTAGGCGGCACAACGTCACCGACCCTTTCTTACAATCTTAACATAACTGGAATTTTTGAATGCCATCAGTAAAACTTAAAGACAACGAACCATTCGACATCGCAATTCGTCGCTTCAAACGTGCTTGTGAAAAAGCAGGTGTTTTAGCAGAAGTTCGTCGTCGTGAAGCCTACGAAAAACCCACAACCGAACGCAAACGCAAAGGCGCGGCGGCTGTTAAACGTCATTTGAAAAAATTGGCGCGTGAACGCTATGCGTTGAAAAATTTACGTCGTGGTCGTCCCGCGCTTTAAATTTTATGAGTGATTTATTAGCACATATTAAAAACGAAATGAAAGCCGCCATGAAAAGTGGCGAAAAATCACGTTTGGGCGTAATTCGGTTGATTCTTTCAGCAGTGAAACAAATTGAAGTTGACGAACGTATCGAACTCGACGACAACCGTGTTCTGCTTGTTTTGGACAAAATGGTCAAACAACGCCGTGAATCAATTCGTCAATATACCGAGGGCAATCGCTCCGACTTAGCCGACATTGAAGCAGCCGAAATCCTCATCATTCAAGATTTTCTTCCCCAACCTCTAACCGAAGCTGAAATCGATGCAATGGTCGCACAAGCTGTGACCGATTCAGGCGCAACGTCAATAAAGGAAATGGGTAAAGTCATGGCGTTACTCAAAGAACCCATGCAAGGTCGCGCCGATATGTCTGTTGTCAGTGCGAAAATCAAGGCAGCATTCGCAGAATAACGATGCCGTATAAACATCAAAATGTCAGGTAACATTCCACGGCAATTTATTGATGACCTTTTAGTGCGAGTTGATATTGTTGATATTATCGATTCGCACGTCCCTTTAAAAAAAATGGGTTCCAATTACACCGCCCGTTGTCCATTTCATAACGAAAAAAGTCCTAGTTTTAACGTCAATCGCAATAAACAGTTTTATCACTGCTTTGGCTGTGGT
>CAIRCR010000449.1 GCA_903877065.1 uncultured Pseudomonadota bacterium | reverse complement strand
CATTCATAAAAAGGGAAGTTTATGCAAATTAAAGAATTATTCATCAAACCGATTAACCGCCCAATTAACGGCGTTATTAAAGCTGACCAAACGGATTCTACTTGGCAAGAATTGGAAGAATACGTTGTCACTAAACAGCTCATCGAGTATTTTCGTCGTTTTTTTGATGCGTATTTAGCGGCTGAAGAAAAAGCGAATGACGCAACAATTACAGCAAGAATGGGCGTTTGGGTGTCAGGGTTCTTTGGGTCTGGTAAGTCGCACTACATTAAAATTCTATCGTATTTGCTTGAAAACATTGATGCGGTTAATCCCGAAACGGGTGAACATAAACAAGCCATTGCTTTTTTTGATGACCGTAAAATCAAAGATTCGATGTTACTTGCTGACATTCAACGGGCTGTAAAAGGCACAGCCGATGTCATGTTGTTTAACATTGATGCCAAAGCTGATGCGAATTCGGAACGTGATGCAATTTTACAGGTCTTCTTACGAGTATTTAATGAAAAACTAGGCTTTTGTGGTGATGCTCCGCACATTGCTGAAATGGAACGTTATTTGGTTTCTAAAAATGCTTATGAGCAATTTAAAGCCGCTTTCAAACTCAAAAATGGCAATGATTGGACAGCAGAGCGTGATGCAGTTGATTTCTTGCGCGACGAAATTGTTACCGCATTAGCGCAATCGTTAGGTATGAGTGAAGAATCAGCAGGTCAATGGTTCGACAATGCTCGTGATAGTTACAGCATTAACATTGAAAACTTTGCCAAATTAGTACGCGACTATCTCAAAACAAAACCCGAGAATCACCGCGTCATTTTTCTAGTTGATGAAGTGGGGCAGTTTATTGGTGACAACACCCAACTCATGCTCAGTTTGCAAACTATCATCGAACAATTAGGCACATTGTGTAATGGTCGTGCATGGGTCATTGTTACGAGCCAAGAAGATATTGATGCTGCCATCGGTGAATCAAACAAATCCAAATCTCAAGATTTTTCTAAAATTCAGGCACGTTTTCATACTCGATTATCACTCGCCAGCTCTAACACGGATGAAGTTATCGGAGAGCGTTTATTGTCAAAGACTGAACAAGCTCACGTTGTGTTGCGTGATACTTTTGCCGAAAAAGGCGACATTATTAACAACCAACTTTCGTTTTTAAGCGACGGCGTGAATTTACGCAGTTACAAAGACGCTGCTGAATTTGTTGCGTATTACCCGTTTGCGCCTTATCAATTCCAGCTATTACAAAAAATCTTTGAATCCATTCGCAAAGTTGGTGCAACAGGCAAACATTTATCTCGTGGTGAGAGGTCATTGCTTGATGCCTTCCAATCGGCGGCAGTGCAATCGGCAGATAAATCAACCAATGCACTGATTCCACTTTATGACTTTTACCCTTCCATCGAAAGTTTTATTGATAGTGCCGTTAAACGTTCGATTGACCAAGCTCCTGATAATGACGCGCTTGAACCTTACGATACAAAACTGCTCAAAGCTCTGTTTTTAATTCGCTATATTTCAGAAACTATTAAGCCAAATATCGACAATTTAGCCACGCTTTGTGTTGATGAAATTGATGCCGACAAATTGATACTCAAACACAGCATTCAAGAATCGTTAGCTCGTTTGGAAAAACAACAACTGGTCAATCGTAACGGTGATTTGTGGTTTTTCTTAACCAATGAAGAACGTGATATTGCGCGAGAAATTGGACATGAAACCGTTTCACAATCAGACCGCAACAAACTTTTAGCAGAACTGATTTTTGAAGAAATCTTTAGGGGGCAAAATAAAGTTCGTCACAAAGATACCAAATCGGATTACGACTTTAACCGTTATTTAGACGGTGCGCCGTTTAAAAATGTGAGTGACAACGCTTTAACGTTAGAAATCGTTACGCCACTTAGTGATGATTACGAAAAGATGGCGGAAGCGACTTGCATTATGAAAAGTTTGGAAGGTAAAGGTCGCGCTATTATTCGTATGTCTGAAGGTCACAGATTGTATGAAGAAATGACTTTGCATTTACAGATTGAAAAATACATTGGCAGTCCAAAGGCTGACCAAGCAATTCCATCTCTTAAACGCATTTTAGCTGACCGAAAAGATGAAAATCGCGAACGAAAAATGCGCCTTGCACATCAATTAGAACAAGCGATGCTGACGGGGGAGT